>NZ_JBNYXZ010000029.1:0-57711 GCF_051380935.1 Janthinobacterium algoris
CGAGGCAATTGAAAAACTTGATTGGTATGCCATGCGCTGGAAAATCGAGACGTTCCACAAAATTCTGAAATCTGGGTGCAACGCGGAGGAGTCTCGACTGCGCACGGCGGAACGGCTTGCCAACCTGATCTCTGTTTTCTGCATCATCAGTTGGCGCATTTTCTGGCTGACGATGCTAAACCGCACATGTCCAGATGCCGAAGCAAAAATGGCGCTGACGCCTGCGGAAATTGACCTCCTCAACTGCTTGGTAAAAGACAGCAAGAGATCCCGCGAGCAGCTTCCCCTTTCACGTTATCTCGAAAAAATTGCACAACTTGGGGGCTACCTCGCACGCTCCAACGACTCCCCACCAGGAAACATCGTCATGTGGCGAGGCATGCGTCGCCTTGCGGATATGCAGCTGGGCTTCAATCTCGCATCCGAAAGATATGGGTAATCGGAAGCTTCCCAACGCCGTCTGGACTGCCTGACCACCGTCATCCATGATCGAATCATGGCACAACATTTGTGCCCACAAATTATGATTATGGACACAAATTTTCAACCGACCATTTCCACGAATACGCGCGGCCATTATCGGCAGCACTCGTTGGAGTTCAAGTGCGCGTTGGTGGCGTTGTCGCTCGAACCTGGCGTCTCGGTCGCTCGCATCGCGCGCGAACACAGGGCCAACGCCAATCAGGTATTCAGCTGGCGCAGCCTCTATCAACAAGGATGCCTCGGCGTGCCTGAGTTGATGCGCGACGATGCCCTCTTGCCGGTGGTGCTGGCGCCCACTGCGCCGGCGCCGGGCAACGCCACCATCAATGTGAGCGGGACGATCATGCTTGAGCTGGGCCAGGTCCGCGAGCGCATCGAAGGCCAGCCCGACGCGGCCGCGCTGGCGCAGGTGCTCGATCGGGTGCTGCGATGATCGGCCTGCCGGCCGGGATCCACATCATCAGGTGCCGCTCTTGGTCTGACATGAGTTCGGTATAGCCGTAGTAGACAGCGTCCTCGCCGAAGTCAGGCGGTACGAGGGCTGTTTTCTACCTCATCGTGACAAATATGAACTTCGCACCCGCCATATCGACCATATTTTTTAGTGATCATTGGTAGCACGTGGTGCGCCGCCATGAAATTGTCGCTGCATCAAAACTTTAGCCGCCGCGAGGGCATCGTTCACCTTTGCAGCGACATCCGGAGTGACGCCCGTGCCCTCCCAGTTTGTATGGGTAATTGAGCTGATCGGGCGCTTGCTTGGGATAAAGATAGCAAAATGCTCGCTGAGACGATATGGGCGCGAAGCGTTGGCGCCGCCCCAAGTGCGTTCCCCGATCACCTTGGCGCGTTTCAGCGCCTGCATTTGGTACGCGAATGATTCGGCGGCGGACTTCGTATCGGGGCCGGCCAAGATGAGGACCGGCTTCTTGCCCCCATAGCGTTTGCCGTCGAGCTTATCCTGCGTCCAATACTGCGTGGTGATACCGGTCGCACGTTCCCAGATGTCGTTGAGGCGGGTGCGCCCGTCAACAAGATAGCTGATCAGTAGCGCCACTGAGTCTTCCCCGCCACCGCCGTTGTTGCGCAGATCGATGATGAGGCCATCGGTGTTAGCGAGTTTATTCATCGCTGCGGCGAACTTGTCGGATACGAGGAAAACCGGCCCGAATGAGGAAATCTCCAGGTAGCCGATATTGGGACTAAGGTGATCAACCTTTTCCACGCCAAGGTTTGATGTAAGAACCCTTTCAAGCACGGCAGGCGGCACTTGTTTTTCCCATTCCGCCCGCGTCTGTGGTGGTGGCATTGCATCATCGGGAGGCACCGGGTGGGCACTGACATCGATGAACACATGCTTGTCGTGGATAACGCCATCAATGTCATCGAATAGCTGTTTGGCGAGTTGTTGACCGTCCGTGACCCTATCGTACTTGCCCTCCCGCTGATGCTGGCGCAAGACAACTTCGACTTGTTTGGCTTTGTCTGGAAAAACGTAGTGGGCATTGAGCTTGGCAATCAGCGTATCGATGACCTCCAACCGGACTGCCCGATTGACCTCCACTGTCGGCGCCACCGGGGGTGTAGCTGCGATTGCCCCTGTCACGGTCAGCAATAACAAAGCCAGGGAAACTATCCATTGATTTTTCATTATTTTCCTTTTTTTCAATATGCTTAAATGATTAACTGCAAACTGAACCAACAAATCCGCCGTCGTCACGAAGGCGGCCAATCGGCAGGGAGGCTTTAACATCCCTGCTACATCTGGCGGAACTGCTTGGTAAATCCCTCACTAACGGTCAAGCGTTCGGTCCGACCTTTCAGGATGACCTCCAGCCCAGGGCCGCTGCGCACCCCGGATTCACTGCGTTCAATCCGGTCAATGGCCTGCAGATTGACGACGGCACTGCGGTGGATTTGCGTGAACAACTGCGGGTCCAGTTGCTCAAGCAGGGACTTGAGAGGCAACCGAATCAGCGAATCGCCGTTGTCCGTCACCACCCGCGTGTACTTTTCGTTCGACTGGAAGTACAGCACTTCGCTCACCATCACCAGCCGCACCGAATTGCCGCTTGAGGCCTTGATCCACTTGAGGTACACCGGTGCGCTCTCCTGTTCAAAGAGCTGTTCCCACACTGCCGGCGGCGGGCTTGCGGCCGTGCGCGACTTCAGACGACGGATCGTCTGCAGCAGGCGTGAGGTCGTCACCGGCTTGACCAGATAATCGGACGCGCCGGTATCGAAAGCGGCCAAGGCATAGTCCGCATACGCTGTAACGAACACTACCTGGCACGACTCGGGAATATGGCGCGCCACCTCCATACCGTTCAGGCCGGGCATCTGTATGTCCAGGAATACGATGTCCGGTTTCAGTACGTCGATGCATGCCACCGCGTCGATGCCGTTTTCGACCTGGCCGGCGATTTGCAGTTCGGGCCACAAGGCATGCAGCTGGTCCACCAGCTCCGCCCTTAGCAGAGGCTCGTCCTCGACGATCAGAGCGCTTGGCATCAGGCGTGGCTCCCGACAATAGGCACCGTCAACACTGCGCATACGCCTTGTCCGTCGCCCGGCTCCACAAAAAGGCTGGCCTTCTTCCCGTATAGCAGCAGCAAGCGCTCTGTAATATTCGCCAACCCCGTGCCTTGCCCGGATTGTTCGGTCAAGCCGACCCCGTCGTCGACAACAGACACGATTAGCAGCTCGCCCGTCCCGCCGCTTTCGTGCCTTGCGCTGATGGTGATCAGGCCTGGTCGGCTGGCCCGCTCCAAACCGTGTTTGACGGCGTTCTCCACAAGCGAGATCAGCATCGCCGGCGGGAATGGCAGGCTGCGCAATCCCTCGGCCACTTCGACAGCGTAGCGTAGGCGCGTGCCCATGCGGATGCGCATCACCGCCAGGTAGTCGCTAACAAGATCCATTTCTCGTCCCAAGGTCGAGGACACCGAGCGCATATCGGGCATCGCGTTTTGCAGGTAGCCGACCAGATGGTCGAGCATCTCTTGTGCGGCCCGCTGGTCGGTGCGGATCAGGTACTTTAGATTTGCCAGGGTATTGAACAGGAAGTGCGGCTCTACCTGGGCCTGCAAGGCTGAAAGGCGCGCCTGCAGAGAGGTGCGTTCCAGCTCGCGCTCACGCCGAGCCGCATTTAGCGCGCTTGCATGGCGCGCGAGGTGCTGGTGCAGTTGGGTAGACACCATCTCGGCAGTCTTTAGCGACTCACCCTGCTGGATCGCTAACCAAGCCAAGCCCGGTCGGCAGCGCAGCTCAATGTGGCAACTGGGGCCCAAATCGGACGATATTCTCACCTCGACATGGCGCCCCAGCGCCAAGGGGCGCCAGCGACCCAGCACGATCCGGCCCTTGAACGGGTCATGGAAGAAAGCAGGCGGACCGGAGTAGCCAAGTGCCGTGCCGAGCGCCAGCCCCGACAAGGACTCGGTGCACAGGTCAAAGGTGGTGTAGGGATTGAACGGCGCATGGATGTGACGCGTAACCAAGGAAGCCATCGCCTCGGCACTCAGCGCCTTGCCCTCTTCGCCCAGCCGCGCAAGAAAGTTGCGAGCGATCCCATTAGACATCAGCGCGAGCCAGACCAGCACCGCCACTACAACGCCGCCGACAATGTACGGAGTCAGCTTGCGGGTCTCCATTTCGCCCGGCGCGGCCGGGGTGTGGTTCAGCCAGAGCGGCAGCAGCGCGATCGCCAGCGACAGGAACAAGAGTGAACCGGCGTTTAAGCGCAGCGCCGACTGCAGCAAGTAGCGGCGCACAAGGTGGCGGTCGTGCTTGACTTCCGATACGGGAGGCGCGTTGAATGGCAAAAATGGGGGAGAACTCATTAGATTCCTCGTGTTGAACTCGCCCCCCATTCTAGCGGCACGGATGCCCGTGTCTTCTCCCATGCGACGAATGCCTGCAAATCGCGGAGGAAACCGGCGCTGGCGGGATGGACGCCGCCGATAGAGTCGCTGCCCGGGCTTAGCGATTTAGAAGGACATATGCATGAACCCAGATGGGTGGAGCGGCACAACAGGGATATCGATGGCGGCATCAAGGGTAATGGATGGGCTGCTTGCCTTGCGCTTGAGGTCTTCCCCGTCGAGCAGCTTCAAACGCAAAGCGTCGCGACGGTCGCGGGCTTCCTTGAGGCCGATAAGCGGATACGGGCCAATCACGGCAGTTTGCTGCTTGCCCTGGTCCTTGCGATAGGCCATGCGCCAAACCATGTTTCCGCTTGGCAGGACTGCCAGCATCAGGCCGTGGCCATCGAAGAGCTTGCGCAGCTTGCCATCGTTTGGCGTTGCGCGGCGGCAGTCTGCGTCGGTAAGCGTATTGATGGCCATGCGATATCTTGCAGGTACGATTTTGAGAAAAACCGCATCATACCTACAATTTAGCCTACGCGTCATTCTGCGAGAGGGTTTTTGGATACCGCCGAATCTGCAATTCGGAAGGCTAAAAATCAAGCTAAGTCGTTGATTTTCAATGAAATTCGGTGGAATATAGGTTGAGTATACTCACGAATTTTTTATGTACTTGGCGGAAGCGGTGAGATTCGAACTCACGAACAGTTTAACCCGTCGCTAGTTTTCAAGACTAGTGCCTTCAACCACTCGGCCACGCTTCCAGATGGCAGCATTATACATAAAGCGGACTGGCTTACCAATGGGCAGCGGTGGCTGGAGTGTCTGGGGTGCATTTTAGGATGCCGTCAGCGCAAGCTACAGGCCCCAGTTTTCCCGCAGCGCTCTTTCAAACTCCGCCGCCGGTAGCGGGCGCGAGAACAAATAGCCTTGCACTTCGTCGCAGCCAGAGCTCTTCAGGAAGGCCAGCTGCTCCGCCGTTTCCACGCCTTCGGCGATCACTTTATGGTGCAGCTGCTGGGCAATGCTGATGATGGTGCTGGCGATGGCGCAGTCGCTGGCGTCCGTGGGGATGCCGGTGGTGAAGGAACGGTCGATTTTTAAGGTGTCGATGGGGAAACGCTTGAGGTACGACAGACTGGAATAACCGGTGCCAAAGTCGTCCAGCGACAAGGCTACGCCCAGCGCCGTGATGCGGTCCATGATGCCGATCACGCGCTCGATGTTGTGCATCAGGGTGCTTTCCGTGATTTCCAGTTCCAGCCAGGCCGCTTCCAGGCCGTAGCGGGCCAGGGTGGCCGCCACCCTGGCGGGCAGGGCCGAAGTAAATTCGCGCGCGGAAACGTTGACGGCCAGACGGATGGGAGGCAGGCCGGCCAGTTTCCACGCCTGCGCCTGGGCGCAAGCCGCTTCCAGGACCCATTCGCCCACCTGCACCACCAGGCCCGTCGATTCGGCCAGGGGAATAAACTCGGCGGGCGGGATCATGCCGTGCTGCGGGTGGTGCCAGCGCACCAGGGCTTCGGCGCCGATGATGCGGCCGCTGCCCAAGGCGTATTTCGGCTGGTAGTGCAGCAGCAATTGCTGTTCCGATAACGCCTGGCGCAAGCCTGTTTCCAGGCGCATGCGTGCCTGCATGCCCAAGTTCATGTCCTGGCTGTAGAAGGCCACGCTTTCCGCTTCACCGCCGCTGTCCTGTTTGGCGCGGTACATGGCGATGTCGGCCAGGCGCAGCAGGGTTTCCGCGTCCTGCCCATCTTGCGGATACACGCTGATGCCGATGCTGGCGCCCACGCGCAAGTCGTGGCCTTCGATCAGGAACGGTTGCACCAGGGAAGCGAGCAGCTTTTGCGCCACCATGCTGGCTTCGAAATGCTGGCCGATGTCGAACAGGCCAACGGCGAACTCGTCGCCGCCCAGGCGAGCCACCAGGTCCTGGTCGCGCAATACCTTGCGGAAACGCAGCGAGACCTGGCGCAGCAATTCGTCGCCGATGCGCCGGCCCAGGGTGTCGTTGATCAGCTTAAAACGGTTCAGGTCGATGAACAGCACGCAACCGAGCATCTTGCTGCGCTGCGCCACGCTCAGGGCCTGGTCGACCAGCTTGGCCAGCAAGGTGCGGTTGGGCAGGCTGGTCAGCGGGTCGTAATACGCCAGGTGATGCAGGCGCTCTTCGGCCAGCTTGCGTTCCGTGATGTCCGTCAGGTAGGCGATGAGTCCAATGGGCTTGTCGTCCATGTCTTGCAGCGGCGACAAGGACAGGCTGGCCCAGAAGATCTCGCCTGACTTCTTTCGGCGGCGTACCTCCATCAGGCGTCCGCCCTGCTCCAGGAAGGCGTCGTGGAAACCTGTGTCTTCATCGTCGTACAGGAACAAAATATTACGCCCCACGGCTTCCACCGAGGTATAGCCGAACAGGCGCTCAGCACCCTTGTTCCAGCTGGTGATGTAGCCCGTCAAGTCCATCGTCAGCACGGATTCGTGCAACTGGTCGAGGATTTGCGTCTGCTGCGCCAACAAGGCTTCGACTTGCGCAAAAGCATGGGGCGAGCGTTGCGCCAGCGAATGCACCTGCAGCACGCCGGCCGTCAGCGAAGCCAGGCTGGCCAGGTGGCGGCGGTCGGCGTCGTTGTACAGGCTGCGTCCCGCCACACAGTAATGGCCGAAGCAATGGCCGTCAAAACTGATTTCCTGCAGCAAGGCCGGCGTATCGCTGGAAAAAATCGCAGACGATGCAGCGCCATCGGCGCTAGCTATCGGCAGAAACTGGCCATGCGGGCTGGCCATCACGGCGCTGGCAATACGGCCCAGTTCGGCCACCAGCGCGGGGCCACGCAAACGCACGACGGCATCGCACAGGGCGGCGCTGTCACCGAGGTAATCCGACAACGGCAGCAAGGTCATGCTACAGGTTCCGGCTGACCTGGATGGCCCATTGGTAGGCCTGTAACAGGCTGCGCCAATAGGTTTCTCCATCGATGCCGGCACGGCGCAAGCCTTCGGGCGGCGGCATGGCGCTTTCGACCAGCGCCAGCAAGGTGCCCAGCTCGCCATTGCGCTCCAGCAAGGCGGCGCTGACTTCGGGCGCCAGGTTCAGGGTCGCAATGATGTCCGGCATGGGCATGCCCAGCAGGACGTCGAGCAGGGAAAACACGCCCGCCATGAAGGCCAGGTCTTGCGCGTCGCGGTCGCCGCCGCGCAACTGGCACAGCGCTTCCATCTGCGCCGCGCGCACGGCCGCCAGCGGCAGCAGCGCGTGGATCTTGCCATCGTCTTGCTGCCGCGCATACAGCAGCAATTGCAGCCAGCGCTGCAGCTGGCGCCGGCCCAGCAGGGTGATGGCCTGGCTGAAGCTGGTAATCGGCGCCGTGAAACCGAAGGCGGCTGAATTGACCAGTTTCAATAAATGATAGCTGAGCGATGGATCTTGCTTGAGCGGCACTTCCAGCTCGTGCGCGTCGGCATCGCGGGCCAACAGGCCCAGCAGCGCCAGCAGGCGCTTGCGCGAGGTGGCGTCTTCCGGCTCGCTTTGCTGGCGCGCATGGTGCAGGGCGTAATCGCCGGCAAACCAGCTCACGCCCAGCGCTTGCAAGGCAGCAAACTGCTCGGCGTCGACGATGTTGTAGGCCAGGTGCGGCCCCGGCAAGGGCAGTAGCTGATGCAGGGCCGGGCGTGTGCCCGCCGCATCAAAACTCAGCGCGCGCGCTTCAACCTGCGCCGCCACCACGGGACCGGCATCCGCGCCATCGAGCAGGATGCGATAGCCGGCGTCGCGCCATTGCTGGCATTTTTTCTGGATTTGCTTGTCGCCGGCAAGCTGGGCCGGCAAACGGAAAATGGTGCGTTGCGGCGCCAGTTGCGCCAGCACGGCCTCGTCCACGCCATGCGGGTCGGCCAGGGGAATGATGCAGTCGAGCGGCGCCAGGAAGGCATACGCATCGGCGACGGCCAGCGCCGCCAGCAACGGCGCCGTCGAGGCCTGCGGTACATGCAAGGTGACAGCGACCCACTCGTTATGAGCATTGGCCACTGCTTGTAATCCCACCAACGGAAACAGGTTTGATTCAGACGCGGACATCGGTATCTCAGTGTGGGTAGGGCGCCATAGTAAATAAACTGACCAGCATTGGCAACCTTGGCCCGACAGGGATGCCCTCGACAGCGAGAATCATTCTATCCGAATCTCACTCTTGAAACAGTTTAATTTTGGCAATAAATATTCAAAAAAAACATTCCCCCGGGAGACCCGCCTGTCATGCGGGTTTGAAAAAACCGTCGTGATGCCAGCATGGTTCAGGCGCCGCCGCCATGTGCATGCTCGACCGCATATTTGATCAATTCGGCCTGCCCTTCGATACCCAACTTGCGCTTGATGTTGAGCCGGTGCGTCTCCACCGTGCGCACGCTCAGGTCCAGGTCGCGGGCGATCTGCTTGTTCGATTGGCCCGCCGCGATGTGCTGCAGCACTTGCTGCTCGCGCGTGGTGAGGAAGGAATCGTGCACTTGCGGGCGTGACAATTGCCGTGCCAGCGCCGCGCTGTAATAAATGCCGCCCGACATCACCGTCTCGATGGCGAAGACGATATCTTTCCCTGGGGCATCTTTGAGCACATAACCGCGCGCGCCGGCAGCGATGGCTTGCGACACATATTCAAGCTTGTCGTGCATGGACAGGATCAGCACGGCAATCTGCGGAAACGCCTGTTTGAACAGCGCCGTTGCTTCAATACCATTCGTGCCGCGCATATTGATATCCATCAACACGAGGTCCACCTGGTGCGTGCGCGCCTGGGCCAACGCCTCGTCGGCGCCGCCCGCCTCGGCCACCACGTCGAAATGCGCCACCGCTTCCAGGCGCGCGCGCAAGCCGTCGCGTACGAGGGGATGGTCGTCCACCAGCAGGATATTGATCTTCTCGGTCATGTCTGTGGATCTATCAGTGTGTAGGTGGAAGGCCGAGCCGCGCCAGCACCAGGGTGCCGGCCGGCGAAGAAGTGATGTGCAGGCTGCCGCCGATGGCTTCCATGCGTTCCGTCATGTTGCGCAGGCCGATGCCGCGCTGTGGGTGCAGGGCGATGCCGTCGAAATCGAAGCCGCCGCCATTATCCTGGATACGCAATTCCACCGCCTTGCCCGCCTCGTGCAGGCTCACTTCCACAGCGCTGGCGTGGGCATGGCGCTCGCAATTGGTCAGTGCTTCCTGGGCGATGCGGAACAGCACGGTATTTACCATGTCGGGCAAGCCTTCGCCCGCCGCCGCCGGGCTGGCCGTGAAACTGGCTTGCGCGCTGCTGCTGTCATTGAATTCATGCACCAGGTGGTCGAGCGCGGCGGCCAGGCCCAGGTCGTCGAGAATGGCCGGGCGCAGGTTGTGCGAAATGCGCCGTACCTCGCCCAGTACTTTGTTCAGCTGCTCGGCGGCCCGCTCGAACGTGGCGGGCGCCTTGTCTTTCTGTTCGGCATTGCCGGCCAGGCGCGCGATGCCCGCCTCGATCTGCAGCTTGATCGAGACCAGCCACTGGCTGATGCCGTCATGCAAGTCGCGCGACAGCCGTGCCCGCTCTTCCTCCTGCGACTCGACCACCCGCTGCGCCAGCACCTTCAGCTTGGCGTCGGCCACGCGCAATTCGCGCAGGTTCAGCGCCAGGCCGCAGGCGGCTACCAGCAGGGAGCCGAGGATGGCGATGGCGGCGATCAGCTCCATGGTCGAGCGGATATTGCGCGACTGCTGGGCGTCAACCTTGGCCAGCGCCTGGTCCACGTCATCCATGTAGATGCCCGTGCCCATCATCCAACCCCATTCCGGCATCAATATCACATAGCCGAGCTTGGGCGCGGACTTGTTCGTCGACGGCTTGATCCAGTTGTAGCGCTCGAAGCCGCCGCCGCTCTTCGCCCGCTGCATCAGGCGCTGGATGGTCAGATTGCCGTCCGCGTCGCGCAACTCCCACAAATTCTGCCCCACCAGCTCAGGCTGGCGCGGATGCATCAGCGACTTGCCCCGCAAATCATAGATGAAGAAATAGCCATCGTCGCCATAGCTGAGGGCGGACAGGATGCGCTTGGCTTCCTCTTGCGTGGCGGCATCCTTGCGCCCCGACTGGTACAGGGAGGCGATGGAATGGCTGGCCAGGGTCACGTAATGCTTGAGTTCGGCTTCCTTGCTGGCCAGATACGCCTGCTGAATGGTGGCGCGCTGCTGCTCGGCCAGGGTGATGGCCTGGTGCCGCACGGCAAATGCAATGGCGCACAGGGCGAGTATGAGCGGCGTGATGGCCAGGAAGATGACTTTCTGTCTGAGTTTCATGGCCTTGCGCGCTCCGGCGGCGTCGATGCTGGTGGGAATGCGTGATTTTACGTCGCGGCGCGGCGATAGCCCTGCGTAGTAATACTGAGCGTTACTGCGTAGTCGTGCGCTTGCGGCAATTATACGATTCCTGAATACTCGCCATAAGCTGCAACTACAGCAAAAGTAACATCAAACTGGCGACGACCAGGACCCGCAGCACACATCATCGCACGGCACAGCGCCCGTCAATCTCTGGAGGAAGCATGAACCGCATTTTCAAACAGCTCGGCTGGGCAGCGCTTGCGCTGGCCGGCGCCGGGTCCCTGGGCGTCGTCGCCCTGCAACGTGGCGAGCCGATCAGCGCTATCTGGATCGTCATCGCCGCCGTCTGCGTCTACCTGATCGCCTACCGTTTCTACAGCCTGTTCATCGCCGACAAGGTGCTGGGCCTGGATCCGCGCCGCATGACGCCCGCCTTCAAGCACAACGATGGCCTCGACCACGTGCCGACTAACAAATACGTGCTGTTCGGCCACCATTTCGCGGCGATTGCCGGCGCCGGCCCTCTGGTCGGCCCCGTGCTGGCCGCGCAGATGGGCTATTTGCCCGGCATGCTGTGGATACTGGCGGGTGTCGTGTTTGCCGGCGCCGTGCAGGATTTCATCGTGCTGTTCATTTCCATGCGCCGCGATGGCCGCTCCTTGGGCGACCTGATCAAGGCTGAACTGGGCGAAATTCCCGGCATGATCGCCCTCCTGGGTTGCTTCATGATCATGGTCATCATCCTGGCCGTGCTGGCATTGATCGTCGTCAAGGCGCTGACCGGCTCCCCATGGGGCAGCTTCACCGTGATGGCGACGATTCCCATCGCGCTGTTCATGGGCGTGTATTCGCGCTTCATCCGCGTCGGTCGCATTGGCGAAATCTCCATCATCGGCTTTGTACTGCTGATGCTAGCCATCATCGGCGGTCAATACGTGCAGGAACACGCGGTGCTGGGCCAGATGTTCACGTTCACGGGCACGGAACTGACGTGGATGCTGATCGGCTACGGTTTCATCGCTTCCGTGCTGCCCGTGTGGCTGCTGCTGGCGCCGCGCGACTACCTGTCCACTTTCCTGAAAATCGGCACGATCCTGGGCTTGGCCATCGGCATCATCGTCGTCGCGCCTTACCTGAAAATGCCGGCCATGACGAAGTTCATCGACGGCTCCGGCCCGGTCTGGTCGGGCAATCTGTTCCCCTTCCTGTTCATCACCATCGCTTGCGGCGCCGTCTCCGGTTTCCACGCGCTGATTTCCTCTGGCACCACGCCGAAGATGATTGAAAACGAAAGCCACGCCCGCTTCATCGGCTATGGCGCCATGCTGATGGAATCGTTTGTTGCCATCATGGCCCTGGTGGCCGCCTCGACCATCGAGCCTGGCATCTATTTCGCCATGAACAGCCCGGCCGCACTGATCGGCACCACGGCCGAGTCCGCCGCACAAGCGATCTCGCAGTGGGGCTTCTACGTGACACCGGAAATGCTGACGCAAACGGCCAAGGACGTTGGCGAGCACAGCATCATCTCGCGCGCGGGCGGCGCACCGACCCTGGCGGTCGGCATGGCGCAGATTCTCTCCGGCGCCATCGGCGGCAAGGCCATGATGGCCTTCTGGTACCACTTCGCTATTTTGTTCGAAGCGCTGTTCATTCTGACGGCCGTCGATGCAGGCACGCGTGCCGGTCGCTTCATGCTGCAAGACTTGCTGGGCAGCTTCGTCCCAAGCTTGAAAAAGACGGAAAACGTCATCGCCAACCTGCTGGCCACGGGCCTGTGCGTGGCGGCCTGGGGCTATTTCCTGTACCAGGGCGTGGTCGATCCATTGGGCGGCATCAACACCTTGTGGCCGCTGTTCGGCATCGCCAACCAGATGCTGGCGGCGATTGCGCTGATCCTCGGCACCTGCGTGCTGTTCAAGATGAAAAAGGGCCGGTATGCGTGGGTCACCATCACGCCGACCATCTGGCTGCTGCTGTGTACCCTGACGGCTGGCTGGCAAAAGATTTTCGATGCCAACCCGCGCGTGGGCTTCCTGGCGCACGCCAAGAAATATTCGGCGGCGCTCGATGAAGGCACCTTGCTGGCGCCGGCCAAGTCGGTGGCGCAGATGCAGCAGATCATCTTCAACGATTACCTGGACGCCGGTCTGGCCGCCTTCTTCGTCATCGTTGTGATCAGCGTGCTGTTCTTCGGCATCCGCACCGTCATGAAGGCGCGCGCCGACAGCCGTCCAAGCACCAAGGAAACGCCGTTCCAGGCCATGCCCACGGTGCAATGATGATAGACGAAATCATCAAGGCTGGACGGTATCTGGGGCAAAGCATGCGGCTCATGTGCGGCTTGCCCGAGTACGACACCTACGTGGCGCACCGGGAAGTGACCCATCCCGGCGAGCCGATGATGACGTATGAAGAGTTCTTCCGCGAACGGCAGGAAGCCCGCTACGGCGGCGCAGGCAAACGCGGTGGCTGCTGTTAAGACACCGGACCAAACCTACTGCGCGTCGGTATAGGCGGCTTGCGATGCTCACCGTGCTCAAGCACGGTTGCGCTTCTCGGCCGCCTCTCCCTTCCGCTCGCGACGGTTTTGTCCGGCGTCTTGAACTAAAAAAATTTCGGTGGTGGTTCTTTGGAACCGCCCTCCGTTGTTTCATCTCGTATAAGTTCCCCTCCCCTCTCCTCCCTTAGACCCACATCAACATCGTGAAGTGTCTTCACGTCTATATTTTTCCAATAGGCATTAAAAAACAGTCTATGGGCCGACCGGAGAAGCGCCGCAACCATGTTCAATTTCCAACGCTCCAGCATCAGCCAGAAACTGACCATGATTTCGGTGCTGTCGTCGGGCTGCGCGCTGTTGCTGGTGTTCGTGGCGTTCGCCGTGACGTCTGTGCTCAGCCACAAGAACGATGAAGGCAAGCAACTGCTGTCGCTGGCGGGCGTGATCGGTGCGGCCAGCGCGGTGCCTTTGCTGGTGGGCAAACCTGCCCAGGCGCAGGCGCAGGCGCAACAGGTGCTGGCATCGCTGGCCGCGCGCGACGAGATCGCCCAGGCGGCCTTGTTCGACCGGGGCGGGCGCCTGTTCGCCCTGTACCGCGCGCCGCAGCACGCGGACGGCCTGGCTACGCCGGAAGATATGGACCCTGCCTTGCTGGCCGACATAGCCGTGCAGCCCGTCACGCAAGGCGCGGGCACGACCTTGGCGCCCGCCATGCGTTTGTACCGTCCCGTCTACCGGCCAGGCGAGGCGCAACAGATCATCGGCGCCGTGCTGATCGAAGCGGACCTGAACCACATGTGGCGCGACATCGGCCGCCACGTGGGCGCCATCGGCGGTGCCACCGTGCTGTCTTTTCTGGTAGCCGTGTTCCTCGCGCGGCGTTTCAAGAGCGTGATCGCCGAACCGATCACCAAGCTGATTGATACAGCGCAAAAAGTGTCGAGCAGCCAGACCTACAGCCACCGCATCGCGCACCAGCGCAGCGATGAGCTGGGCGTGCTGATCGACAGTTTCAACGACATGCTGGCGCAGATCGACAGCCGCGACAGCACCCTGGCCAATTACCGCGACCAGCTCGAACGCCAGGTGGGCGTGCGCACGGCGCAGTTGGAAAAGGCCAAGGATGCTGCCGAGGCGGCCAGTCACGCGAAGAGCGCCTTCCTCGCCACCATGAGCCATGAAATCCGCACGCCCATGAATGGCGTGCTGGGCATGACGGAACTGCTGCTGGCCAGCCCTTTGAGCCCGCAGCAGCGCCACTACACGAGCATGGTGCAGCGCTCGGGACAGAATTTGCTGGTGATCATCAACGACATCCTCGACTTTTCCAAGATCGAGGCGGGCAAGCTGAGCGTGGAATACATCCGCTTCAATTTCCGCGAATTGCTCGACGATATAGAACACGTGTTCGCGCCGCAGGCGGAGGCGAAAAATATCAGCCTGGAATTCGATATCGCGTTTGACATTCCCATCGCCATCTGTGGCGACCCGAACCGTTTGCGCCAGATCATCGTCAATCTGCTGGGCAATGCCATCAAGTTCACAGAAACCGGCAAAGTCACCGTCAAAGTGGCCGTGTGCAGCGAAGATACGCCCAGCGTGGGCTTGCGCTTCGAGGTGCACGATACGGGTATCGGCGTCTCAAACGAGGCGCAGACGCGCATCTTCGAATCGTTC
Source organism: Janthinobacterium algoris (assembly GCF_051380935.1). NCBI lineage: Bacteria > Pseudomonadati > Pseudomonadota > Betaproteobacteria > Burkholderiales > Oxalobacteraceae > Janthinobacterium > Janthinobacterium algoris. Next base: position 14,861 of record NZ_JBNYXZ010000029.1, read on the forward strand.
TCGCAGGCGGATGGCTCGACCACGCGCAAGCACGGCGGCACGGGCCTGGGACTGACGATCTCGAAACAACTGGTGGAACTGATGGGCGGCACTATCGGCGTTGATAATGCTTTAACGCAAGGATCGATCTTCTGGTTCGAAGTAAATTTCGATAAGCGGCGCGTCGACAGCGACGACCCGTCCTTCAACCTGAAAACCACGCGAGGGTTACGCGCCTTGATCGTCGACCACACACCCGCAACGCGCGCCGTGCTGGAACGGCAGCTGGCCAGCTGGCACATCGTCAGCGACAGCGCCGGCACGGCCAGCGACTGCCTGGGCAAGCTGCGCGCAGCCGCGCAGGCGGGCACACCGTATGGCGTGGCCCTGCTCGACATGGAATTGCCGCGCACCAGCGGCCTGGCCCTGGCCGCCAACATCAAGAGCGACCCGCTGCTGGCCGATCTCAAGCTTCTGCTGCTGAGCACGGAGCAGGCGGCCGCCGACCCCATGCAGCGGCGCGAGGCGGGCGTGGCCTTCCAGCTGATCAAGCCGGCGCGCGAATGCGACCTGTTCGACTGCATCGTCACGCCGCCGCGCGCCAGCGAGGGCATGCGCATCCACCCGCCACACGCGGCGCGCCAGGTGGGACGGCGCCAGCGCCGCCGCGTGCTGCTGGCCGAGGACAATCCCGTCAACGTGGAAGTGGCGCTGGCCATGCTCGATAGCCTGGGCCTGGACGTGGTGTGTGCGCGCAACGGCGAAGAAGCCTTGCAAGCGGCGCAGGCCGAGGATTTCGATTTGATACTGATGGACTGCCAGATGCCCGTGATGGATGGCTTTGCCGCCACGGCGGAAATCCGCCGTCATGAACAGCAGTGCGGCCATGCGCGCGTACTGCCCATCGTTGCCATCACGGCCAATGCGTTGCAGGGCGACCGCGAAGCGTGCCTGGCGGCCGGCATGGACGATTACCTGAGTAAACCTTTTACGCAGCAAGACCTGGGCCACACGATAGCGCGCTGGATCACCCTGCCGCGCGCAGCCACCGTCCACCACAGCGAGGCGCAGGAGGCATCGCCGGAGGTGCCTCCGCCTGCACCCGCCTCCCCGCCAGCCGGCCAGCCGCTGAACCGGCAGGCGCTAGAAAACATCCGCGCCCTGTCGCGCGCCGATGGCGATGCGCTGCTCGAGCGGGTCATCCTCGCTTTTACCAGCGAGACGCCGCGCCAATTGATCGCCATGCGCGTAGCGATCGCCGGTGCGGATACGGAAGCGCTGCGCAAGGTGGCCCACAGCCTCAAGTCGGGCAGCGCCAACGTGGGCGCCGATGGCCTGGCGCAGCTATGCAAGGAAATGGAAAAACTGGGCCGCGCCGGCAGTACCGAGGGCGCGACTATCCTGCTGCAGCAGATGCAGCAAGCCTTCCTGGCCGTACGCGAATCGCTGAGCGCCATCCTCGTGAAGGAACACTGACATGACAGCGCCCCTCCCTCCCTCACGCGGCCTGGTGCTGGTCGCCGACGACGATCCCGTGATGCGCCTGCTGATGCGGCAAATGCTCACGCAGGTGGGCCTGGACGTGATCGAGGCCGAGGACGGCGTGCAGGCGCTGGCCAGCTACAAACACAGCGGGCCGGACCTGGTCATGCTCGACGTCGACATGCCGGCCCTGGACGGCTTTGCCGTATGCCGCGAAATCCGTCTCCAGGAAGTGGGCGGCACCGTGCCCATCATCATGGTCACGGGCGACGACGAGCTGGAAGCGGTCACGCGTGCCTACGAGGTGGGCGCCACGGATTTCATTTCCAAGCCCATCAACTGGCCCATCCTGGGCCATCGCGCGCTGTACGTGCTGCGCGCCAGCGACGCCATCGCCCGCCTGCGCATCGCCGACGCGCACAACCGCGCCGTGCTGGCCGCCATCCCCGACACCTTCTTTCGCCTGAACCGCGAGGGCTTTTATCTCGACTATGAACAGGGGCACGACGCCAGCGCGGGCTTTTCCATCAGCGACTGCGTGGGCAGCCACATCGGCGACGTGCTGCCGTCCGAAATCGCCGCGCGCCTGTTGGACAAGGCGCACGCCGTGCTGGCTACGCAGCACATCGGCTCGGTCGACTACACGCTCAAGCACGAAAATAGCACGCGCCATTTCGAAGCGCGCCTGGTGGCAACCGGGGCCGACGAGGTGCTGGGCTTGGTGCGCGACATCAGCGAGCGCAAGCGTACGGAAGAGCAGATCCGCCGCCTCGCCTACTGCGACAGCCTGACGGGCATCCCCAACCGGCAAGCGTTCCTGGAAACGCTGGAACGCGAACTGCTGCGCTCGAAAGAGCACGACAAGAAATTCGCCGTGCTGTTCATGGACCTCGATGCCTTCAAACGCATCAACGACACCCTGGGCCACGATGTGGGCGACCACCTGCTCAAGGTGGTGTCAGAGCGCCTGCGCGAAACCATCCGCCCCAGCGACCTGGTGCTGCGCGCCGAACACGAGTTTGAGGCCACGTCCGGCGGCAGCAACCTGGCGCGCCTGGGCGGCGACGAATTCACGATTTTGATTCCCGACCTGGAGCGGGTGGAAGATGCGCTCAACGTGGCGCACCGCGTCAAGGAAGCCATGCGGCGGCCCTTCATGACCGAGGGACACGAGATTTTCGTCACGGCCAGCATCGGCATCTCGCTGTATCCGGAAGATGGCGAGGATTGCAATTCGCTGTTGAAATATGCGGACACGGCCATGTACCACGCGAAGAACTGCGGCAAGAACAACGCCAAGCTCTACAGTTCATCGCTGACGATGGAAATCATGAGCCACGTGAAGATGGAAGTGGGGCTGCGCAAGGCCTTGCAAAACAACGAGCTGTACTTGCTGTACCAGCCGCAGATCGACGTGCCCAGCACGCAGATCGTGGGCGTGGAAGCGCTGGTGCGCTGGCGCCATCCCGAGCGCGGCATCATTTCGCCCACGGAATTCATCCCGCTGGCCGAAGAGACGGGGCTGATTGTGCCCATCGGCGAATGGGTGCTGCGCACGGCCTGCAACCAGGCCAAGGCCTGGCAAAGCGATGGCGGGCGGGCCATCCGCATGGCGGTGAACCTGTCGGCGAAGCAATTCAAGGATGAAAATCTGATGCAGATCGTGCTCTCGGCCCTGGCCGACACGGGCCTGGACGCGCGCCTGCTGGAGCTGGAATTGACGGAGGGAACGTTGATGGACGATGCGCGTGCCACCATGGTGACCCTGGAGCAATTGCGCGGCATCGGCGTGTACCTGTCGATCGACGACTTCGGCACGGGCTACTCGTCGATGAACTACCTGAAACGCTTCGACGTACGGGCCTTAAAAATCGACAAGAGTTTTATCGCCGGCTTGCCGCAGGATACGGAAAACGCGGCCATCACGCGCGCCATCATCGCCATGGCGCATGGATTGAAGATGGTGGTGGTGGCCGAGGGCGTGGAGACGGACGAGCAATTGCTGATGCTGGAAGAATACGGCTGCGACATGGCGCAAGGCTATTTCCTGGGCCACCCGTCGCCGCACGACACGATCACCGCCATGCTGGCTCGGCAGGCCGAGCGGCTGGCCAGCCTGGAAACTAGAGCACTTCGAAGGCAAGGATTTGCGTGACTTGCTGCGCGTTGAAATTATCGTCGGAAATCATTACCAGGCTGCGGTGGCCGTTTTCCAGGCGCGGACCCCAGCTGATGCCTTCGATATTGTCGATTCTTTCAAGACCGATCTTTTCCAGGTCCAGCAGCAATCGCTTGCGCGCCGGCACATAGGCCGCGCCCGCCAGGGCCGCGATGGACTGGATATCGGTGGCGCCCTCCGTTTCCATCGCGTAGATGCGCACGTGATTCGTATACACGCCATCGGCGTGTTCCACGCCGGCCCGCTCCACCACCAGCAGCTGATGGTCATTCACGGCGAGGATTTCCGACACGCCATTGTCCGCTTCACGTCCCGGCGCGGGCCGTGACGCCACTGGCTCGATAGCATACGCGTACTGGCGCAGCACCTTGCCCGCGCGGTCCAGGCGCGTGATCCGCACCACGGAGCCGTGATCGGGCGTGGCCAGCGGGCCATCCTGGTACAGGGCCGCTTCCATGCCCAGCCACAGGCTCTTGCCATCCGACGAGAAAGACAGTGCCTCGAAGCTCATGTTGTTGCGCGAAGCAATTTCTTCCTTCGAAACATTGAACATGGCGGGCGTGGGCAAGGTGGCCAGATAACGCCCGTCGCGGTCCGCGTGGCGCACGAAGGGGTGCAAGCCCACCTTGCGGTTGCCTTCGCTGCCGTACCACAGGCTGCCGTCCTGCGGATCGACGCGGATGGTTTCGATGTCGGGCACCTGGTCGCCACTGTCGAGCTTTGCATGCGCCAGGTTCGGATAGCGGCTGCCGTCGGGCTGCGTGAAAAAATGCACGCTGCTCAGGGTCACGCCCGTAAACGCCTTGCTGTCGTAGGCCAGGGTGGCGCGGTAGAAGCGGGCCGGATTGATTGCCGAGCGGTCATCGCTTTCCATCACCCAGCTGTTGCTGTCCGCCGCGTAATCGATGCCGGACAAGCCGCCCACCGTGGTGCCCTCGAACGCGTGCTTGAGCGCGATGCGCTGCTCGCCGATCAGGCGCAGGCCGGCAATCGGCGCGTCGTGAGGGAAGCTGGCACAGGCCGAGAGGAGGATGGCAACGGACGCCAGGGCAAGCGCGGCGCGCGCGCGGCGTAACAATGGAGGCATGATCGGTATCAAATCGGTATCAAATAAGTCAGCAGGGCGTGGCTTACACCACGCCATCGGTCTTGAGCCGCGCGATGGCGGCCGCATCATAGCCGAGCGACGCCAGCACTTCATCGTTGTGCTGGCCCAGGGTCGGCCCCAGCCACTGGGTCTTGCCCGGCGTGGCGGACAGTTTCGGGCTGATGGCGGGCAATTTGACGGGCGTGCCGTCGGCGAAATGGTGTTGTTCGAACATATTGCGGGCGAGAAACTGGGGATCGCTCAGCATGTCGCGCACGGAGTAAATTTTTCCGGACGGCACGTCGGCCGCCTTCAGCACGGCCAGCGCGCTGTTGATCGTGTGGGTAGCGCACCAGGCGCCGATGGCGTCGTCGATTTCCTGCGTGCGCGCCACGCGGCCATCGTTGCGTGCCAGTTGCGGGTCGCCCGCCATGTCGATGCGGCCCATGGCCAGCATCAAGCGCTTGAAGATGGCGTCGCCGTTGCCGGCGATCACAATGTTTTCGCCGTCGCCCGTGGTGTAGGTGTTCGACGGCACGATGCCGGGCAAGGAACCGCCCGTGCGCTCGCGCACCACGCCGGCCTGGTCGTATTCGGGCACCAGCGATTCCATCAGGTTGAACACGGATTCGTACAGGGCCACGTCGACCATCTGGCCTTCACCGGAAGCCACCCCGCCGGTCACGTCGCGGTGGCGCAAGGCCATCATGGCGCCGATCACGCCGTGCAGCGCCGCCACCGAGTCGCCGATCGACACGCCCACGCGCACCGGCGGGCGGTCGGCAAAGCCGGACACATAGCGCAAGCCGCCCATGGATTCGCCGATGGCGCCGAAACCCGGCAAGTCCTTCATCGGGCCCGTCTGGCCAAAGCCGGACAGGCGCACCATGATGAGGGACGGCTTGATTTGCTTGAGCTGCTCATAGCCGAGGTCCCACTTTTCCAGCACGCCGGGGCGGTAGTTCTCGATGATGATGTCCGCTTCCAGGGCCAGCTGGCGCGCGATGGCCCGGCCTTCCGGCGCTTTCAAGTTCAAGGTCAGACTCTTCTTGTTGCGCGCCTGCACCGACCACCACAGCGAGGTGCCATCTTTCAGCACGCGCCAGGTACGGATGGGGTCGCCGCCATCGGGCGACTCGATCTTGATCACGTCGGCACCGAATTCGGCCAGCATGCGGGCACAGAACGGCCCCGCGATCAGGGTGCCCAGTTCCAGCACTTTAATGCCTTGCAGTGGACCGGTGGTCGCGGAGGATTCTGTCATGTTATGGTCAGGTTGCCCTGCGGTCGAGCATCGCGCGGGCGATGGTGCCCGCGTCGACGTATTCCAGTTCGCCGCCCACGGGCACGCCGCGGGCCAAACGGCTCACGCGCAAGCCCCGCGCCTTCAGCATTTCGCTGATGTAGTGGGCCGTCGCTTCGCCTTCATTCGTAAAATTGGTGGCCAGCACCACTTCACCGACCACGCCATCGTTGGCGCGGCCCAGCAATTTTTCAAGGTGGATATCTTTCGGACCGATGCCGTCCAGCGGAGAGAGTCGCCCCATGAGCACGAAATACAGGCCCTTGTAGGTGAGCGTCTGCTCGATCATCAACTGGTCGGCGGGCGTTTCCACCACGCACAGCAAGCGCTTGTCGCGCTCTTCGTCGAGACAAGTCTCGCACACTTCATGTTCGGTAAAGGTATTGCACAGGCCGCAGTGATGGACGGCATCGACGGCCTGGAACAGGGCGCGCGACAGCATGGCCGCGCCTTCCCTATCGTGCTGCAACAAATGAAATGCCATCCGCTGCGCCGACTTGGGGCCGACGCCGGGCAGGCGCCGCAGCGCCTCGGTCAAAAATTCAAGCGACTTGGACATGGATCAACCCTGCCCCGTGCCATAGATCGAGCGCATGCGGTAGTGCATCAGAATGGCATTTTGAAGCCGGCTGGCAAGTTCATGCCGCCGGTCAAGCCTGCCATTTTTTCAGCGGACGTCGCTTCCGCCTTGCGCACGGCGTCGTTGAAGGCGGCAGCCACCAAGTCTTCCAGCATATCCTTGTCGTCGGCCAGCAGCGACGGGTCGATGGACACGCGCTTGACGTCGTTCTTGCACGTCATGACGATTTTCACCAGGCCGGCGCCGGACTGGCCTTCCACTTCCACCAGCGCCAGTTGTTCCTGGGCCTTTTTCATGTTGTCTTGCATTGCTTGCGCCTGCTTCATCAGGCCAGCCAGTTGATTTTTCATCATAAGAATGCTCCGTTCAATTCAATTTGTGAGTGTGTTAATCATCAATGCAGGGTCGGCGCGGCGGAGCCGGCCGGTGCAGGGGTAATCGTTCCCGGCACGACGAAAGCGTCGAATGCACGCTTCATGTCGAGCACGAAGGGATCGCTTGCGATGGTTGCTTCCGCTTGCAGTTGGCACGCCTCGCGGTGGGCCTGCGCTTCCGCACTGGCCGTGTACCAGACAGCGCCCAGTTCCGTATCGACCGCGACCTTGCGGCCGAAGCGCTCGGTGAGCGCGGCCGCCAGTTTTTCCACGTTGGCCGGACTGCGCCAGGTGTCGATGGGCACGCGCAGGCGGAACGTGGTGCTGTGGCCATCGTGCAGGCAGTCAATCAGCTCGGCCTGCACGGCCAGCTGCTGGGCCACGCCGCGCAGCGGCAGCACGGCGGCGACGGCCGGCCAGTTGCCGTCCCAATCCAGTCCCGGTACGGGCGTGATCACATACGGCCCGCTGGGCGCGGCTTGCTTGGCGGCACGTTGCGGCATGATGACGGCGGGTTGCTCGTTGCTCTGTGCGGCTGGCGCCGACACGGCGGCCGAGGCGCTGTCGTCGGAAAATTCGGTGACCCACGGCGGCAAGTCGTCGTCGGCGGGCGCCTGCTGCTGCGGGGCCGCAGGACGTGCCGGCTGCACGGGCACGGCCACCGGCGCTTCCATGACGGCCACGGGCGGCGCATCGTCCCACGGCGCCGGCGCTTTCGCGGCGGCCGGTGGTGGCGGCGCAGCCTGGACCGGTGCAGCCGGAGCCGGCGCGGCGACGGCAGCAGCCGGTGCTGGCGCAGGGGCAGCTGATTTGGGCGCCGACGATGGCGCCGATGGCGCGCTGCCCGGACGGCCTTTCGAAGCGGCACGGGCCGCTTCCAGCGCCGCATTGATGGCGGCGCGGGCGGAACTGATGGGCGCGCCCGATGCTGCCGGGGCAGCCGCAGCAGGAGCGGCGGCGGGCGGCGGCGCCGCTGGTGCCGGCGCCGGGGCGGAAACGGGTACTGGCGCCGGTGCCGGTGTCGGAACAGCCGCGCGTAGCGGCGGCGCTTCGCTGCGGGCCATGCTGGCGGCAGCGGCGGCCACGACGGCTGGCGGTGTCACGGCTGCATGGCTGGCCACGCTGTTCGTGGCGGCGCGGGCGGCGGGCGCCGAACCCGCTGCGGCGCGCGCGGCGGCCACGGCAGCGGGACGGCTCATTGAAGCTGAATTCGGTGAGGCAGCCGGCACGCCATCGGCGCCACCTATGCCGGGCCGAAAGGCCAGCATGCGCAGCAAGGTCATGGTAAAGCCCGCGTATTCGTCGGGCGCCAGGCCCAGTTCATTGCGGCCATGCACGGCGATCTGATAAAACAGCTGTACTTCTTCCGCGTCAAAAGCGGCAGCCAAGCGCACGATGTCCGCGTATTCGGGCAAATCCTGCGGCAAGGCGGCGGGCACGGTTTGCGCCAGCGCAATGCGGTGCAACAAGGTGCCCAGGTCTTGCAACGCGCCGTTATACGACAGGCTGCGCGACGCCATCTCGTCGGCCACGGCCAAGAGATCCGCGCCGTCCTGCTGCGCCAGCGCATCGAGCAGGCGTACCAGGTAGGATTGGTCGAGCGCGCCCAGCATGCCTTGCACGGCATCCAAGGTCACTGCGCCGACCGCATACGCGATGGCCTGGTCCGCCAAGGACAGCGCATCGCGCATGGAACCGTGGGCGCCCTGGGCCAGCAGGCGCAAGGCCGGCTGTTCGAAATCGATGCCTTCCTGTCCCAGGATATTGTCCAGGTGGCTGATGATGTGGCCGGGCGGCATCTGCTTGAGGTTGAACTGCAGGCAGCGCGACAGTACGGTCACGGGAATCTTTTGCGGGTCCGTCGTGGCCAGGATGAACTTGACGTGCTCGGGCGGTTCTTCCAGCGTTTTCAGCATGGAATTGAACGCATGGTTCGTCAGCATGTGCACCTCATCGATCATATAGACCTTGAAGCGCGCATTGCTTGGCGCGTAGACCGCTTGCTCCAGCAGCTGCGCCATTTCATCGACGCCGCGGTTCGACGCCGCATCCATCTCTATATAGTCGACAAAGCGTCCCGCATCGATCGCCGTGCACGCTTCGCACACGCCGCAAGGCTGGGCCGTGATGCCGCCCGTACCATCGGGGCCGATGCAATTGAGCGATTTGGCCAGGATGCGCGACAGGGTCGTCTTGCCGACGCCGCGCGTGCCCGTGAACAAATAGGCATGATGCAATCGGCCGCTGTGCAAGGCATGCGTGAGCGCGCGCACGACGTGCTCCTGGCCGACGAGCGTCTCGAAATTCTTGGGGCGGTATTTACGGGCGAGGACTTGATAGGACATGCTGAGATTTTACCATGCGAGTTGCGGTGTGATCCTGCGCGGCGGGCGCAAGCCTCATGGCCGGGCCAGTCTTCCTGGCAAACGCGGCAAAGCAGCAATTGTATAACATGGCCCGGCAGAAACAGGGAAAACACGGCAAGCCCGGCAAGCCCGGCAATGCTGCGGCGGCACAGGAATTGTGGCCGTAAAAGCAAAAAAGCTGCCCATGGCAGCTTGATTGTTGATCCTGATAAAACATTCCCGAAGGAGGCGAGCCTGATCTGCGGCACTCATGGTTAATAGCCGTGGCTGCTTCGTTCCCGACCTGACCAGGTTAGCCATGCCACAATGCGCAGGGGCCCGCCGGGGACAATTATAACCGGTCTGCGGGGAATGGGGAAGTTGACGCGCAAACCGCCCTTCCCCGCGAACAATTTACAAACCCAGCTCTTGCCAAATGCCATCTACCTTGGCCTTCACTTCCGGCGTCATGGCGATCGTCGTGCCCCACTCACGCGTCGTTTCGCCCGGCCATTTATTCGTCGCATCGATACCCATCTTGCTGCCCAGGCCGCTGACCGGCGAGGCAAAGTCCAGGTAATCGATGGGCGTATTGTCGACCAGCGTCGTATCGCGGATAGGGTCGACGCGCGTGGTGATGGCCCAGATGACTTCCTTCCAGTCGCGGATATTCACGTCTTCGTCGACCACCACGATGAACTTGGTATACATGAACTGGCGCAAGAAGCTCCAGACGCCGAACATCACGCGCTTGGCGTGGCCCGCGTACTGCTTCTTGATCTGCACCACGGCCATGCGGTAGCTGCAGCCTTCGGGCGGCAGATAAAAATCCGTGATTTCGCTGAACTGCTTTTGCAGCAGGGGCACGAACACTTCGTTCAAGGCCAAGCCCAGCACGGCAGGCTCGTCCGGCGGCTTGCCCGTGTAAGTGGAGTGATAAATCGGGTCGCGGCGCATGGTGATGCGGTCGATGGTAAATACGGGGAAACTGTCCTGCTCATTATAGTAACCGGTGTGGTCGCCATACGGCCCTTCCAGCGCATGCTCATAGCCACTCGGATGGTTTTCGTCCGGGTAGATATGGCCTTCGAGCACGATTTCTGCCGACGCGGGCACGCGCAGCTCGCTGCCGATGGCTTTCACCAGCTCCGTGCGGCTGCCGCGCAGCAAGCCGGCGAACTGGTATTCGGACAGGCTGTCCGGCACTGGCGTCACGGCCCCTAATATAGTAGCGGGATCGGCGCCCAGCGCCACGGCGATCGGATACGGCTTGCCCTTGCTTTGAATCGCATGCTCACGGAAGTCCAGCGCCCCGCCCCGGTGCGCCAGCCAGCGCATGATGACCTTATTGCGCCCCAGCACTTGCTGGCGGTAAATGCCCAAGTTTTGCCGCTTCTTGTTCGGCCCCTTGGTAATCACCAGGCCCCAGGTGATCAGAGGGGCAATATCGCCGGGCCAGCAATGCTGGATGGGCAGGCGCGCCAAGTCCACGTCATTGCCTTCCCAGACGATTTCCTGGCACTTCGCGCCGCGCAACTCTTTCGGCGACATGTCCCACACGGATTTCACCAGCGAACCGAGACCCAGCAGATCCTTGAAATCCTTCGGCGGTTCCGGCTCCTTCAAACGCGCCAGCACATGGCCGATCTTGCGCAACTCACTGACATCTTGCGCGCCCATGCCCAGCGCCACGCGGCGCGTGGTGCCGAACAAATTACCCAGCACCGGCATCGTGTGTCCCGTCGGATTATTGAACAGCAAGGCCGGCCCGCCTGCGCGCAAGGTGCGATCACACACCTCCGTCATCTCCAAAATCGGTGAAATGGGGGTCGAAATGGGCTTAAGTTCACCCATTTGTTGCAGTTGAGAAATAAAATCTCGCAAATCTGAATATTTCATGTGTTTTTAATTTTTTTTGACGTCGGACGCCGTTGCTGAAGGATCTATGCCAAGTAATTGATTTTATTGGCTTTTGGCACAATGCAAGACAAAAAGTAAGACATAAAAGTAATAAAGAATCGATTCGTTAGTATTGACTTGATATAAAACGGCTTCTACAATTCGCCCAACTTGAAAGAGCACGCCGGCCCAGAGCTTGATTTTAGCGTTTCTCTTTCATTCACGGAGTCGGGGCTCCACATGACATTTTAAGGAGTGTTTTCAAAAGGCGTCTGCCTTACCCCCGGTAAAAGTTGTATTGCGACTGATCCAATACCAAAACGGGACGGATCAGCTCAAGCAAGCAATGACGGCGTTTCTCGCACGCATCCATACGCGGCGGAAACGATGATATTTCTGATGCACGGCATTGGCAGCACCCACAACACCGCGAGACCGCGGAGGGACTGCCTGTTGACGCGACATTTCGGGGAACTCTATGACTCATCGTAGCACTGAAGCAGCATTGCCTGCTTCAACCGTGGCTGGCCAGCCAGCGTTGGCGCGTTTGCGCGCCCGCGCACAGGCCATTTCAGCACGTGGCGTATTGACCACGGCACAACACACACTGACAGTCTTCGGCATTTCCGCCCTGGCACTGATCGCCCTGCTGATGTTCCGCCCCGACCTGGGCAAGCAACTGACGCACAGCCTGTTCCCGCTGCCCATGGCAGAAGCGCAAGCCGTTGAAGCACCAGCCCTGTCGGCATTGATGGAAGCGCCTGCCTCCGTGCAAACGGCTGCCGTCAACGACGCGCCGCTGAGCAAGGAAGAAAAAGCCTTGCTGGGCACGCAAAAGCAGCAGCAATGGGTCACCAGCTGGCTCTCCAAGCGCTACCGCGTGGCCAACGATGCAACCAATATGCTGGTCTCGACGGCCTACCTGACGGCCCGCGAAATCAAGCTGGACCCGCTGCTGATCCTGGCCGTGATGGCCATCGAATCGGGCTTGAACCCGTTCGCCGAAAGCCCCGTGGGCGCACAAGGCTTGATGCAAGTCATGTCGAAAGTACACCATGAGCGCTTCCAGGAAATGGGCGGCGTGCAAGCAGCCCTCAATCCCGTGGCCAACATCCGCGTCGGCTCCCTGATCCTGAAAGACTACGTCACGCGTGGCGGTTCCGTCGAGGCAGGCTTGAAAACCTACGTGGGCGCCGCCAACTTCGCCACCGACTCGGGCTACGGTTCGCGCGTGCTGGCCGAATACCGCCGCCTGAAACAAGTGTCAGCCGGCCAGCGCGTGCCGACCACGACGCCAGTGATGGCATCGAACACGCCAGCGCCAGCCAAGGCGCCGACAGCAGAAAGCGGCATCACCATCAAAGTGCTGCCGCACAACGAGATCGCCGGCCTGTGACCCTTTAAAAGCCCTCACAGGGGCATCCAAAAAGCAGCACCCAATAAAAAAGCCACCGCACGCAAATGCCGGTGGCTTTTTTATTGCCCTGCGGCGCTAGCCGCAGGAACTGCTCTGCATATTACTTGCGCTTGTTGGCGTTGACTTCTTCCTCGCGGAATTTCACTGCCAGCTTGTCCAGCACGCCGTTCACATACTTGTGGCCATCGATGCCGCCAAACGACTTGGCCAGCTCGACCGCTTCGTTGATGACGACGCGGTACGGGATTTCCATGTTGTTCTTCAGTTCGAATGCGCCGATCAGCAGGATGCCATGTTCAATGGGCGACAGTTCCGCGATGTTGCGGTCGATCAAGGGTGCCATGCTGTCGCGCAGCGCCAGCGAATCCTTGATGGTGCCATACAGCAGCACCGTGAAATGATCGCCATCGGCCTTGTCGAAGCCATGCGCGGCGCGAATATTGTTCACGACGGTGGTCGCGTCCTCATTGTTCAGCAGCCACTGGTACAAGCCCTGCAGCGCAAACTCGCGCGCGCGGTGACGCGGCGTACGATTTTTGCTGGGATTGGCGAGCAAATTTTTCTCAGTCATGATTGTTACCTGTTCTTAAGTACGTGTTCACTACAAATTCCGGCGAGACAGCACGGCGCGCTTTTCAACGCGCCGCAGCCAACCGCGTGTCAGAACGTTCGAGAAAATGCTCAGAGCAAGGCGCGAGCCCGAAGACAGTACGAATGTACGGCGAGGGCTTGCAACGCAGCTATGGGCGTTTTATCGGACGTTCACTACACGGCTAGTCCTCCTCGGATTCTTGCAACTCTTCTAGCGCTTGCGCCAGATTAGCCATTTCCACTGCCACGCGTGCCGCTTCGGCTCCCTTGACCAGCATGCGCACTTCCGCCTGCTCATCGTTTTCGGTCGTCAACACTGCGTTGGCGATGGGGATGCCGTAATCGAGACCGATGCGCGTGATGCCCGCGCCCGATTCGTTCGATACCAGCTCGAAGTGGTAGGTTTCACCGCGAATCACGGCGCCCAGTGCGATCAGGGCGTCGAATTGCTCGGTTTCTGCCATTTTTTGCAGAATCAGTGGGATTTCCAGGGCGCCCGGCACGGTCACGTGCAGGATATCTTCATCGGCCACGCCCAGCTTGCTCAACTCTTCCAGGCATGCCGACAGCAAGCCACCACCGACGATTTCATTGAATCGTGCCTGGACGATACCGACGCGCAAACCTTCGCCGGCAAAATTGGTTTCGTATGTTCCTACGCTCATCATATGCCTCTTTAATCTGGTGGTTCAGGGCGACACGCACATGCCGCCATCGTTTACTCTCACATCGACGCCTGACAAAATCGTAGCGAGCGGCAGCGAGTTGTGGCCGAGAAGCGCAACTGTACAAATAGTACAGTGAGCATCGCAGGCCGCAAATCGCGACGCGCAGTAGATTTAGTTAGGCGTCCTGGCCTGGATGGCACTGAAAACCTGTGACTTCCAAGTCGAAACCGGCCATCGACGGCATCTTGCGGGGGCTGGCCAGCAATTGCATCTTGCTCACGCCCAGGTCGCGCAGGATTTGCGCGCCGATACCGTAGCTGCGCAAGTCCATGCTGGCGGCGCGGCCTTTCGGCTTGGCTTGCGGCGTATCGAGTGCCGCGAACTGGGCAAACAGCTCGCCCGACGTCTCGCCGCAGTTCAGCAAGACCATCACGCCACGCTCGGACTGCTTAATGGCCGCCATCGAGGCCGCCACCGTCCATGAGTGGGTCGTCGCTTCGCTTTCCAGCACGTCCAGCAGGGAAACGGGCTGGTGCACGCGCACCAGGGCTTCCAGGCCGGGGGCCAGGTCGCCATGCACCAAGGCTAGGTGGGCCGAGGAGCTGGGCTTGTCGCGGAAGGCGATCAAGCGAAATGGGCCATGCGCCGTGTGCAGGGTACGCTCGGCAACGCGCTCGACCAGAGACTCCGTCTGGCTGCGGTAATGGATCAGGTCGGCAATCGTGCCGATTTTCAGGCCATGTTGCTCGGCAAACACCAGCAAGTCCGGCAGGCGCGCCATGGTGCCGTCGTCCTTCATGATTTCGCAAATCACGGAAGCGGGCGTCAAGCCGGCCATGGCCGTCAAGTCGCAACCGGCTTCCGTATGGCCTGCGCGCATCAGCACGCCGCCCTTTTGCGCTTTCAGCGGGAAGATATGGCCAGGCTGGACGATATCGCTGGGCTGCGTGCCCTTGGCCACGGCCACCTGGATGGTCTTGGCGCGGTCGGCGGCGGAAATGCCCGTGGTCACACCTTCGGCCGCTTCGATCGAGACGGTAAAGTTGGTGCCGTAGGCGGTGCCGTTGCGCGACGTCATCATCGACAGGTTCAGCTCGTCGCAACGCTCTTCCGTCAGGGTCAGGCAGACCAAGCCACGCGCATGGGTGATCATAAAATTGATGGCTTCAGGCGTCACGAAATCGGCGGCAAGCACCAGATCGCCTTCATTTTCCCGGTCTTCTTCATCGACCAGTATCACCATGCGGCCGGCGCGCAATTCAGCGACGATCTCTTCGGTGCTGGATATAGACATTATTCATCCTCGTATGACGCCTGGCAAAACCTGCTGCGCGTCGGTGTAGGCGGCTTGCGATGCTCACCGTACCTTCGTACGGTCGCGCTTCTCAACCACCTCTCCCTTCCGCTCGCGACGGTTTTGTCAGGCGTTGTTATGTTAATGAAACTAAAAACTGAAACATCGAGCGCGAATATTCCACGAATTTCCGGGAATTTTCTTATAACCTGCTATTTTAAAGGATTTAGCGTTTGCAGACCTGAAATAAGACGGCCCAGCAACACCGATGTGGCGCGCTCCCCGTCCTGCCTGCCCCACAAAGCGCCGATTTCTCGATCCAGCGCAAACGGCGGCGGCAAAACGCGCGCCGCCGGCCTTGCAAAGAGCATAAGATCAGCCAGTCACCGCCACGGCGCTGACGCCCCACTCGCAACGACACCCCACACAGGAGCGGCAATATGAAAACCAACGGATCGGCCATCTGGTCAGGCGGCATCAAAGACGGCAAGGGCGCCATCAGCACGCGCAGCGGTGCCTTGCAGGAATATCCCTACGGCTTTGCCAGCCGCTTCGAAGGCAAGCCCGGCACCAATCCCGAGGAACTGATCGGCGCCGCCCACGCGGGCTGTTTCACCATGGCCCTGTCGCTGATCCTCGGCGAAGCGGGCCTGACGGCGGAAAAGATGGAAACGACGGCCGAAGTGACCCTCGACAAGGTGGACGACGGCTTTGCCATCACGGCCGTTCACCTGATCCTGAAAGCAAAGATACCGGGCGCCGACCAGGCAACATTCGAGGCATTGACGGGCAAGGCCAAGGCCGGCTGCCCCGTATCGAAGCTGCTAAAAGCCAACATTACCCTGGACGCTACCCTGCTGCCCTAGATTTTCGTCACGGGCTTGACGGGTTCCACGGCAGCGACGGGCGCCACCAGCGGCAGGCGCGAATCGCTGGCAGGCATTGGCCGGTTCATCAAGCCGGGATTCAGGGCTGCATTGTTCAGGTTATACGCGGCGATGGCCGCCGCCACGGCCGGGTCTTGCGATGAAGGCGGCGGCACGGCCTGGCCCGCGTTTTGCGCAGCCAGCTCTTGCGCCTGCGCATTTTTCTGGGCCAGCTGGGCTTGCGCCGTCGCCAGGCCGGCGTCCGCTTGCGCCAATGACTGCGTCCGAGCGGAAGCCGCCCGGGCCGCCCGCGCGGCCTCCTCCTGCTGCGCCTGCTGATCGGTATTCATGCGTTCGCTGTCGATGCGCTGGGCATCCACGCGCTGGTTGTCTACCCGCTGCGCCTGCAGCAAGTCTTGCTCATCGATGGTGACGGCTGCCGGCGACGGCTGCCGCAACTCCTGCAAGTCCAGGTTCAGCTCTTCCGCTTCCAGTTGCTGTTGCAGTTCCCGCTGCCGCTGCGCAATGGCGTCCGTCTGCGGTGGCGCCAGGTCGACAGCTTGCGGCTGCGAGGCCTGCGCAGCGCTGGCCGGCAGTGCTTCACCCGTCAAATCCGCTACCACAACGGCGGCCAGCGGCGCGCCCTGCCGCTGGACCAGCACGGCGCCCACCTGCGCCAGCACATCCGTTCCTTGTTGCAAGGCATCCAGGGTGGCATGGCTGTCGGCCGCATACGCGGCCTGCAAAGTTGTGGCATTAACATCTTCATTGCGCAAATCGATGCCGATGCGGGCCAGCTGTGCCTGCGTGAGCAAGCTGCCGTCTTGCGCCAGCGCGGCCGCCGCATCCGTGGTGCCGTCGCCCGACAGCAAATCGTAGCGCTGCGCCAGACTGCCCGGCGTGTCGCCAGCCGCCGCCAGCTGACTGGCATCGATGCCGCTCGTTTGCAGCTGGGCGAACGATTCCGTCAGCTGTCGCGCCAGCGCCAGCAAGTCGTCATTGACATTCACGGGGGTATTCGCCGCCCTGGCTTCGTCCGTGGCACCCTGCAAGGCTAGAAGTTGCCGGCGCGACAAGGCCACGCCGGACAAGAACTGCCCCAGCGGAGAGATATCGACCTGGGTCGAGGACAGCATGGCCAGGGCCGCCGCTGCGCTGGACGACGGCACGGGCAACGCCGGCGCCAGCGGTGCTAGAGGTGCCGTTGCGCCCACGCGGGACGTGACCGGGATGGTGTTGGGCACGGTAGCGCGCGAAATCGGGTCCATGGCTAGCCTCCACTGCGGAAAGCTTCATAGTATGCGCGTCTGATAGAAAAGCAACACACGCTTGGCGAGGCGGAGGCTGTAGTGCTGCGTTTAGTGCTGTGTTCTTATATCAAGCAGCAACCTTGTCCAGCGACAGCATGCGTTCGACATAGCGGGCGATCAGGTCGATCTCCAGGTTCACCTCGCCACCGACCGTCAAGTGTTTCAGAGTCGTCATGGCGATCGTGTGCGGAATCAGGTTGATTGAGAAACGGCAGCCGTTGACGGCCCCTGCGCCCAGGTCTTCCACGCTGTTGACGGTCAGCGACACGCCGTTGACGACGACGGAACCCTTGAAGGCCAGGTATTTCGCCAGTTCGTGCGGCGCTTCGATGACCAGTTCCCACGATTCGCCGACGGCTTCAAACTTGCGCACGATGCCCAGGCCGTCGACATGGCCGGACACCAGGTGGCCACCCAGGCGCTCGGCCAGGGTCAGCGCTTTTTCCAGGTTCACTTCCGTGGTGGTATCGAGGCCCACGGTGCAATTGAGGCTTTCGCGCGAGACATCGACGGCAAAACCCGTGTCCGACTTTTCCACCACCGTCATGCAGGCGCCATTGATGGCAATCGAATCACCCAGGGCCACGTCGGCCAGTGGCAAGCCGCCCGCGTGGATGTTCAGGCGCACGCCGGCATCGAGGCCGCCGTCGAGTGCTTGCACGGTTTCAATCTTGCCGATGGCGGCAACAATTCCTGTAAACATGGAGCTAACCCTATAGTTAAAAGTGTGAAAGTATTAATTGCGCTGGGCGAATCTTGCAAGGATACGCACATCTTCGCCCACTTGCTGAACCTGGTGAAATTGCAAAGTGCGCTGCTGTTTGAGATCCGTCAATGCGGGCAAGGCAAACATGCCTTGCGCATCGCCCAGCAAGGTGGGTGCCAAGTAGACCAGCAGCTCGTCGACGCAGCCTTCGCGGATCAGCGAACCGTTCAGCTTGGAGCCGGCCTCGACATGGACTTCATTGCATTGCCGACGCCCCAGTTCCAGCATCAGCGCGGCCAGGTCGACCTTGCCGGCCGCGTTCGGCAGCAAGATGACTTCCGCACCCAGGGCGCGCAGCTGCGCTTCCTTTTCCGGGTTGGCAACGGCCGCCACGATCCACGTGCCGCCTCCCTGCAAGATGCGTGCATCGAGGCTGATGTCGAGCCGGCTGTCGATGACGATGCGGCGCGGCTGACGCGGCGTCTCGACGGCGCGCACGTTCAATTGCGGGTCGTCGGCCTTGACCGTGCCGATGCCTGTCAGGATGGCACAGGCGCGCGCGCGCCAAGCATGGCCGTCGGCACGCGCTTGCGGCCCCGTGATCCACTGGCTCTGGCCATTGTGCAAGGCGGTCATGCCGTCCAGGCTGG
Organism: Janthinobacterium algoris; assembly: GCF_051380935.1. Lineage (NCBI taxonomy): Bacteria > Pseudomonadati > Pseudomonadota > Betaproteobacteria > Burkholderiales > Oxalobacteraceae > Janthinobacterium > Janthinobacterium algoris. The sequence goes on from NZ_JBNYXZ010000029.1 coordinate 33,591, forward strand.
CTGCCGTTTTCAGGCGCACCCATGGCTTGCCGCGCTGCATGCGCGAAAAGAAGCCGATATTCATTTCATGCGCTTCGTCCGCCAGCACGCCGGTGGTGACGGCGATGCCGGCCGCTTGCAGCTTGGCCAGCCCCTGCCCCGCCACCAGCGGATTCGGGTCCGTCATGGCGGCCACGACGCGTCCCAGCCCCGCGCGCACGAGCGCATCGGAACAGGGTGGCGTGCGGCCATGGTGGTTGCACGGTTCCAGGGTAACGTAAGCCGTGGCGCCGCGCACGTCGTTGCCGCGCGCCGCCGCATTCGCCAGCGCTTGCACCTCTGCATGATCCTGCCCGGCCGCCTGCGTCACGCCGGCGCCGATCACCTGACCATCCTTGACGATCACGCAGCCGATGCGGGGATTGGGCGAGGTCGTGTACAAACCGCGCGCCGCCCATTCCAGCGCCAGGCGCATGCCATCGATATCGTTGAGTATTTCCACGGGCTTCTTTGATAATGAATGATAGTGAATGATAATAAGTCGGCTTAGGAACTGTCGGCCACGCCGCTGCAATTGCTCGCTTGCTGCTGTGGGTCGCACACGCGCACCCTGCCCAGCATATTGATTTTAATATGGCGCACCTGCTTTCCCAAAGTCAGGGACAAGGTACCCCAGCGCGCCGCCAAGCTATTGCTCGCGCTGCAACTGCGTCCTGCGCCATTGTAGGCGATATAAAACGGCGCCGTGGCCGATGAAAACGCGAACTGGGCCGTGACGCCCGCCGGCAGCGGCCCCTGACGGAACAACAATTCGTCGCCGTCGTCGAACGCCAGGTTGGCATTGCGGTCGATAAAGACCAACCAGCCCGTGCCCCAGTCCGTGCCGCCGGGCCCGGCCGGCATCAGCAGCACGCGCTGTCCGCGCGCCATCGCCTGCGCCCGCGTCAATTCGATGGCCGAAAACAAGTCCGTGGCCGCCGCGCGCACCTGCTGGCGCGCCAGCACCTGCTGCAAGCCGGGCATGGCGGCGGCGGCCAACAGCGCGGCCATCGTCAGCACTGCCAGCAATTCGAGCAGGGTATGCCCCGCCCGAGGTAGATGCTTGTGCGTCGCCATGGCCTAGGGCCAGCAATGGCTGGCGGGGCCGCTGCTGCCGCGCTGGCCCATGCTGCTCAAGGAGAGGACGCCGCAATCGGCATCCTGGAACTGTGTATCGACCTTGGACGTGCCCGGCATGGCCCGCAACAACACGCATTGCCCGATCAGCATGCCGGGACAGGCCAGCGCCTCGATTTCATACGCGCTGCCGGCCGCGCTGGCAGCCGGCCCGTCGCCGGACCACCACGGAAATGGCGGCGCCGGCGAGGCCGAGGAAAATGCGAGATAGTGATTGTTTTGCGAATAATAGCGCTCCTGCTGCTGCATCAGCCGCAGCAGGGCCGCCTGCCCCTGCACGCGCTTGGCGCGTACGACATGACCGTGATATGCAGGCACGGCCAGCGCCAGCAGCAGGCTCATGATCGCCAGCGCAGCCAACAGTTCGATCAGGCTGAAGCCGCGGAGGCCGCCACCGTTTGCAGCGGACCAGTTCCGCCTCGCCAGCGCACCCATGCGACGCCCCCTTCTCCAAAAAGCGCCAGCCGATGCGATGCGCCGGCCCGTGCGTCATTCACTGTCGACATGCCAACCATGCCGGCGCCTATTTCTTCTTGGCCGCCTCGTGCAATTCGCGCCAGTTCGCCACTTCGCGCCAACTGAGGCGCCGCGCTGGCAGCGGTGCGCTGACGGCCTTGAGTCCCGCCCCGCTGGCCGCACCGGGCAAGCCCGGTTGCAGCACGGCCAGTTCCTTGCGCCCCTCGGCACGCCCTGCGGCCGTGACGGCGCCCACCGTGCTGTTCAGTTCCAGCGCCAGCGGCGGTGCCCGCGCCAGGCCATCGAACAAGCGCCCCGTCTGCTCGCCCGCCTGCACGACACCACTACCATCAGCGGCGAAGCCGCTCAGCACATCGAGCACGTACAGGCGCGTGGCGGGCTTGGCACAAGGATCGCGCCCCGGCAGGACAGTGTTGAACAGCACCTTGCCGGCGGCCAGTACGGGACTGCTGACACTGCGTTCGCCCGTCTGCGCGGGATTGAGAAAATCGAGGTACCAGCCGTGCCTGGCGTCGCTGCCCGTATAGCGCAGTTCGGCACCATCGACGCGCACGCCACCCACCGCCTCGCCCAGGCTGCGCCGCTCCAGGCCGGCCCGGCTGCGCGTAGGGGACGCATCGCGCAAATCGTCGTGCACGGCATAAAACGACTGCGACAGAAAGGCGGCGGGCCAGGTATCGGCCGCTTCGAGCAGTTTGCCCGTGCCGAACAGCAGCACATAGCCGCCGCCGGGCGCGTAAGCCACTGTCAGTTGCTGCGTCACGGGCTGGCGCCGGCCCAGCGCATCGCGCGCAACAAAGACAAGCTTGCGCCCCTGGCCCTCTTTCCACGGCGGTCCGCCAACCATGTCAAGACGCCAGATATTGCCCTGCAAATCGCCCGCATACATATACGCCAGCGCACCGTCGCCGCCCGGCACCACGGCGGGCGGGCCCAGCGCGTGGTGTATGGCGTCCGCATCGCCACCCGCATCAGCGCCATGGCCGCCATCGCCACCGCTGACCACGGGCACCTTGAGGCGGAAGTAATTACTCCCTAACAACCAGGGCGTACCGGGCGCCTTGTCCAGCGCCAGCAAGAAGATGGCGGCCGCCGATGCGGGCGCCATCGTGTCCTTGCCGTCATCAACATGGTTGTTGTAGCCGCTGGCGACGATGGCGAAATCGCGGTAGGCCACAGCGCCCTCCTTGCCGCCCATATTGATGCGGGCAAAAGCGGGTGGCGCACGCACATTGCCCATGAGCTTATCGTCACGATCCGTAAATTCCCACAACGCCCCGTCTTGCGCGAAGCGGGCCGGGTCGGTGATGTCAAGCGCAAACACGCCTTGCGCCCCACCACCCATGGCCGACACCAGCACCGTCTTCCAGCGCCCCAGCGTCAGCACTTCTGCCGTGGCCGCCGCGCCGTCGAGCAGCGGGCCGGGGCTGTAGTGAGTGCTCGCAGTGGCTGCCGCGGCGTGCAGCAACGCTTGCGGCAGATAGGCAAACAATTCGCTGCCCGTGCGCGCATCGAACGCATGCAGCAAGCCGTCGTTGGCGCCCAGGTACAGCATTCTGCGCCGTTGCAGCAACACCTTGCGGTGCAAGCCATGGTCGGCGCCCGGCATGCCCAGCCCCGGCGCGCCCACGTACAGCAAATTACCATGCGGCGCCGCTCCCAGGCTTCCCGCGCGGCGCCGCAGGAAGCCGCCTGGCTGGCCCGCCTCGTGCGTGCGCTTGCCCAGCAGATACGCCAGGCGCGCCTCGCCCCGGCCATCGCCGCCGTCGAATGCGCCCCGCTGCGCCGCGTCGAGGCGGTTCCAGGCCAGCGGCATCAGGCTGCCCTTGGCGTCGAGCGTATAGACGGGACGCAAGGACGCGGGCGTGCCATCCGGCACGGGTTTATCACGGCCGCCGGCGCGCCACCATGGCTTGCCGGGAAGTAGTGTCCCATCGGCTCCCACGGCAAACGCGGTGCGCGACAAGGTCATGCTGCCATCGGCCAGGCGCATCTGCGTCTGAAACCAGTATGCCTCTTCCGCGCCGCTGGCCAGCGCCATCAGCGCCGGCCCCGCCAGCGTCACCGGCAAGCTGCCCTTGTCGGCGACCACGAAAGCTGCGCGCAATCCCGCGATCAGGGCGGCCGGATCGCTGCCGGGCAGGTAATGGCTAGGCCAGCGCCCATCGAGGCTCCACTCGTCTACCGCACTGCCCGCCGCGCTCTTGTAGGGGTTGGCATCGCCGTTTGTATCGAGAAAGCCGCCATATTTGGCCCCCAACAATAAAGGGGTGGCGGCGGGCACGCTGGCCGGGTCGCCCTGGCGCAAGTCGCCCGCATAGTGCTCGACCTTTGCAACGCCGTCGTTCTTGGCGCCAGGACGCAGCGCCTGCACATGCGACCAGTAGGCCAGGCCCGCCGCATGGTAGCTGGCGCCGCCCATTGCGTCGGCCAGCAGTTCCAGTGCGGCCAGTTCGGGACGTGGCGCGGGATTGCCCTGTGCGCCGGCGCTTTCCAGACTGCCCACCGCATGCGTCCAAGCCATCGCATCGAACGGCGGCGACACGAAACCATCGGCGGCGCGAGCACGGTCGCCGTTTGATGCGGGCGTCGCCGGGACATTGCCGGGCACGTAACGGTCGCCCGCCATGCCCGCATCGCCGAGGCTGACGACGATGTGGCGTTGGCAACTGGCCGTCTGCGGGTCACTCCATTGCGTCACGACAGGCAAGCCGTCGTCGATGGCAGGTGGGGCCGTGGCGGGAAGCACCACGGCGCTCGCTTGCCGTCCCTGCAGGTAGCGCAGCGATTCGTACAACAGTTCGGCCAGCGGCGCCGCCCTGGCGTACCCGCCGGGATGCCCCGCATTGCTGCGGCCCAGGCCATTGATGTAAGCGGTCACCGCGCCGCCAGGGCCCGCAGTTTGGGCCACAGTTTGGTTCACAGCTTGGGCCGCAGTTTGGGTTATATATACGCCAGTGGCGGGATTCCACTCGGCGTCAGCATTGTCTTGCGGCAAAAAATCGGGCGCGCTCCAGCGCTGCCTGCCTACGTGGGCCAGCGGCGCGCGCAGCACGCCGCCATACACGGGGCCGGCGCTGGCGGGCATGCCGTTCAAGTGGCCAAACACGCCCACGCGCACCCTGCCGCCATGGCGCTGCACGGCGCCCACCGGCTTGTAGTTCTTGCCATACGCCAGGCACAAGTCGTCGCGCAGCGGCCCTTCATCGGCGTCACACACGCGTACGCGCGCAAGGAATACGCCGTACGTGGCAGCAAAGCCTGGCGCGTCGCAACTGCCGCCCGCAGACTGGCTGAGGCTGGCATCACCGAACAGCAGGCGGTTGCGGCAGGAAACGATGGCCAGTTGTGCCAGCGCAAACGGTGTCGCCGCCGCCACGTTGGCATGCAGGACCTTGCGCGGGAAAAAGGTGGGATGGGCAAAGAAATCGATGGGGCCGTCGGCGTCGGGCAGATAGGCGCGCTGCAGCACCGTCTTGCGCACTTCGTCGATGACGCGGTCGCCGCCCGTCAAGGCATAGCGCACAATGTCGAGCATGCTGGCGCTGGCCCAGTTGAGAAAGTTGCCGCTGAAACTATCGCCGCCGCAGCCGTGCAGCGCATCGGCCGGCTTTAACACGGAGAAGTAAGCGGTCGCTACGCGCAAGTCTGGCAGCATGGCGCCATCCTTGCTGCGATACGGATAGCTGTAGCACATGCGCGTATGAAAGTAACCGGCGTACTCGCGCTGCGGCGCATAGTCGCCGCCATGTGCGGCGGCGGCGGCCGCATGTGTAAGGGACAGGTTGAGCAGCAGGTTCGGCGGCACGCGCGCACCGTGCAAGCCCGCGTCGGCCCGCGCCAGCGCCACCGTGGAGGCGGCGTCCGCAGGGACGCCGGCCGCCAGGACGCCACCGCAAGTCAGGCCAACCAACAGCCGCCAGACGCGGCCTGCGCGCAGCAACGCGGACGGCAAAGCGGACGGCAAAGCGGATGACAACGCCCTCATGGCCCCGCTCCAGCCGCCTGCTTGCGGTAGTAGCTTTGCAGCACGACTTGCGTGCTTTCCTGCGCGCCAAAACCGATGGCCGTGATGCGGTATACATAGCTTTCCGTGGCCAGACCGCCGGCCACTACCGCCGCCTGCGCGCCCGGCGGATGAAACGGCAGCAATTCGATGAGGTAGCGGGGCCGGCGCGACGGCAGGAAACCCTGCCCCGTCTGCATGGCGGCGCCCGTAAACTGGCCGTATGGAACCGCGCGGCTAGTCCCTTCGGCGCCATCCAGGTCCATGCTCAACCAGAGCGCCGGCGCATCCGGGGCTGCGGGCAGGCACAAGCCCAGTGCGCCTGCCTCGCCGCAATCGTCCGCGAACCCTGCCGCACTGCCTGATGCGAAAAGGCTGCTGCGTCCCGGCGCGCCGGGCAAGCCTTCGATATCGTTCTGCGCATCCACCAATGCCTCCTCCGCCGCCTGAAACGCGATTTGCCGGTCGCGTTCGCCGCGTGCCGCCTTTTCGCCCTGCAAGGCCATCTGCGCCGCCGATATACCCAGCAGCAGGATGATCACCAGCAAGCACAGCACATACACGAGGGTGGCGCCACCATGGCGTACACGAACTACGCGACAGCGGACGCCCGTGCCAGCCATCGTGGCGCCCGCCTAGGCCGGCCCGTTGCGCAGCATAATGCTCGCCTGCACCAGTTGCCGCAGCCTGGCGCGCGTTGCCGCGGGCAAGGACGCGCGCGCGACGCGTACGCCCGTGTCGCCGGCGCCGTGCGCCTCGGCATACGCCTTGCCGAACAGGTCGAATTGCGCCGGCCCCAGTTCCGCCATCTTGTCCAGCTGGCCCGCCTCGCCATGCAACAGCAGCGCCACGCGCACGCTGACCACGCGCTTCCAGTGCGTGCGCCGGTGAAAATCGCGCTGGCGCGCTGCCGCATCCGCCCCCGCCAGCACCAGCGCCGCATCGTAGGCGTCGAGCGCGCTGGCATTGACATACTGGTTCGCCAAGCCATCGTGCAGCGTATCCGTGTCAAGCCCATACAGCACCTGAAAGCCGTCAACGCCACGGATGACGGCGTCCGCGCCCCAGCCGTTCGCGCCACGGTATTTGCAGCGCAGCTCGCCTTCGCCATCGGCACCTTGCGCCACATAGAAAATGCTCCAGCCCCGCTGCGCCTCCGTTTGCGCGGCGCCCACGCCAAAGCCGGCGCAATTAAGCACGGAACCGTCGCCGCCCGCCTCCTTGCCGGCGCCGTAATAGCGCAGGGCCAGCACGTCGCTGCCATGCAAGGCGTAGGGCAGCGCGCCGCTGATGCCTTCACTGTTCTTGCCAAGGCTGTGCGCGTCGAGTCCGGCGATATTGGCACTGTCGTGCGCGGCATGGGCGACGGGCGCGGCGCTGCTGTCCCAATTCACATACGCCGTCTGGCGCACGGCGCGGGCGATGCTGTCGAGCGCATAGCGGCCGTTGTCGTCCAGGCGCGCACTGGCGGACTGGTCGCCATAACTGCCGCTGGCCGCCAGCAGCATGGTACTGGCCGCCAGCATCAGCAGCGCGCCCAGAGTCAGGGCCACCAGCAACTCGATCAGGCTCATGCCCCGATACCGGCGCCATGCGTTAGGCATGCCATTCATGCGCCGCCTCCGCCCAGCTGGAATGCCAGCCTGGGCAGCGACTCGCCTGCCGCATTCACGGCGGGCGAGCCATCGGGCAAGCGGGCGCGCCAGCCCAGCTTGATGACGATGGGCGCACCTTTGCCACCGCTACACGCCCAAGGCAAGCCCTGGGCGGCGGCATCCCAGGCAGGCGCGTCGCGGCAGATACGCAGGCGCGCGCCAGGCAAGACCGATTGCAGTTGCTGTTTCCATTCGGCGATATCGAATTGCGCCAGCTCGGCCGCGCTGCAGGCGGCAGCGCCGAAACAGTCGGGAGCGCCGCCGCCAGCGTCGGCGCCGTCCGCCGCCGCGTAGGCCACGTTCAGGTAGGAATTGCCTACATCGGGACCATGCATGAGCACGCTGTTCGCGCGTATGCGTTCGGCCATGCCGGCGGCCAGTTGCACGCCCGCCGACAGCAGCGCCGATTCATGGCGCGCGCGCAGGGCGCTCAGTTGCAGGATACTGGCACCCAGCAGACCCAGCGCCAACAGCAGCAGCGACACCAGCACCTCGACAAGGCTGCTGCCATCCATGGGACCACGCGCGCCGCTATGCATGAGCTTCTCCTGCTGAGAGAATGAAAACCGGACTGGAGCCGCGCGGACGCCCGGCCCAGCTACACGATAGGCGCGCGCAGAAACGCAGGCATGAGGCAGCGCAAACGTCGCCGAGAAAAGAAGGAAGAGAGGGAGAAAGTGAAGGAGAAAAAAACGCCTGGATTGATCAGGCGGCTTGCCAGCCGAGCGCTGGCGTGGTGAAAACGGGGCGCACAACCGGCCCCATCTTCGACAAAGTGAACGTCAGGTGAGCGTCAGGGTTTGCTGCGCGCCTGCCCCACTTCGGCAATCGCATCCTGGAACTCGGCCAGGTCTTCGAAATTCTTGTAGACGGAGGCGAAGCGGATGTAGGCGATCTTGTCCAGACGCTTGAGTTCCTGCATGACGAGTTCGCCGATATAGCCGGAATCGACTTCGCGCAAGCCGCTGGTCAGCAATTTTTCCTGGATGGATGCGATGGCCGTATCCACGGAGGCGGCCGCGACGGGACGCTTGCGCAAGGCCAGCATCAAACTGCCGCGCAACTTATCCGCAGCGAACTCCGTCCGGCTGCCATTCTTTTTGACGACGGCTGGCATGATAAGTTCAATGCGTTCGTAGGTGGTAAAACGCTTGTCGCATTTGCCGCAGCGGCGGCGGCGCCGAATGGCATCCCCGTCCTCCGATACGCGCGTATCGAGAACCTGGGTATCGCCGTGCTGGCAAAATGGACATTTCATGAGCTGGCTACAACTTTATAGTAATAATGAGGGAAATCGCCGCCCTTGTACAAAGGGCGCCCGAATCACTCCGGGCGCCCTTGGGCACGACTGGAATGTGTCAGACAGAATCTTACTCTGTATGACACATTCTGGACAAATAATTATGCGTACACCGGGTGCGCGTCAGCCAGCACTTTCACGGCCGCTTTCACGCGTTCGATGGTGGCGGCGTCATGCGGATTGTCCAGCACGTCGGCGATCAGGTTGCCCACTTCTTCCGCTTGCGCTTCCTTGAAACCGCGCGTCGTCATCGCCGGGCTGCCCAGGCGGATGCCCGAGGTGACGAAGGGTTTTTGCGGGTCGTTCGGGATGCCGTTCTTGTTGCAGGTGATGTGCGCGGAACCAAGGATGGCTTCGGCTTCCTTGCCCGTCAGGTTCTTGGCGCGCAAGTCGACCAGCATGACGTGCGATTCAGTGCCGCCGGACACGATGCGCAGGCCACGCTTGATCAGGGTTTTCGCCAGCACGTCAGCGTTCTTGATCACTTGCTTCTGGTATTCGACGAATTCAGGGCTCAGCGCTTCCTTGAAGGCGACAGCCTTGCCGGCAATCACGTGCATCAGCGGGCCGCCCTGGATGCCAGGGAAGATGGCCGAATTGATGGCTTTTTCGTGTTCAGCCTTCATCAGGATGATGCCGCCGCGCGGGCCGCGCAACGATTTATGTGTGGTCGAGGTGACGAAGTCGGCGAACGGCACCGGGTTCGGGTACAGGCCGGCGGCGATCAGGCCCGCGTAGTGGGCCATGTCGACCATGAAGTAGGCGCCCACTTCCTTGGCGATCTTGCCGAAACGCTCGAAGTCGATCTTTTTCGAAAATGCCGACGCGCCGGCGATGATCAGTTTCGGCTTGCGTTCGCGGGCCAGGCGTTCCATCGCCTCGTAGTCGATGTCTTCTTCCGCCGTCAAGCCATACGACACCACGTCGAACCACTTGCCGGACATGTTCAGCGGCATGCCGTGGGTCAGGTGGCCGCCTTCGGCCAGCGACATACCCATGATCAGGTCGCCTGGTTTCAGCATGGCAAAGAACACGCCCTGGTTTGCCTGCGAGCCGGAGTTCGGCTGCACATTCGCGCATTCGGCGCCAAACAGTTTTTTCACGCGGTCGATGGCCAGTTGCTCGGCGATGTCGACGAATTCGCAGCCACCGTAGTAGCGCTTGCCTGGATAGCCTTCGGCATACTTGTTGGTCAGCTGCGAACCTTGCGCTTCCATGACGGCCGGCGAGGTGTAATTCTCCGACGCGATCAGTTCGATGTGGTCGTGCTGGCGCGTGTTCTCTTTTTGAATGACGGCGAACAATTCAGGATCGACGTTGGCGAGGGTATGATCTTTTGCAAACATGTAAAAACTCCAAGTATGAGGGTGCTTGTACTGGCAGGTTGGATCGAATGAGGGGAGCCGACGTTAAGTGAATAACAACATTGGATAGGCAGCCTCTTCGTGCTTTTCCATAGTGGCTACCCAGGCGAACGGCTGATGAAAAATCTCACGTTTCCCGGTGGGTGCCCACCTTTCGCCGGTTTGCCGACCGCCACAATGTGGGGATCGCTCCGACTTTTCGCCAGTTACGTGAGACGTAATGGAATGCAAATTGTAAGTTAAGTGCCCAAATTGAGCAAGGAATGCAAGCGTACGGCTATAATCGCCGCGCGCCAAAGCAGCCCAGGCACGGCCACAAGCCGCCCCGGGGCAAGACTGCGGCTCTTAAGCTGAACTTAAACCTGGCCACGGCATGTAAGCGTATGTTACGAAGCTTGCCATTGTGTACCCTGGATTTACTATACTGCGGTGCATTTTATATGCAGCTTTTGCATGGCTATCCAGCAAGCGCCCACAGTCACAAGAAGAAAAATCGCGTAAAATGTTGCTCAATCCCACTACTGGCGCAATAAACATGCCTTCAGTCTTTACCTGGAACGTCCGTGTCTACTATGAAGACACCGACGCCGGCGGCATCGTCTATTACGCAAATTACCTGAAATTCTTCGAACGCGCGCGGACCGAATGGCTGCGCGCCATCGACGTGGGCCAGCAGGCATTGCTGGAACAGCACGACGCGATGTTCGTTGTCAAAAGCGTCAACGCCGACTATCATGCGCCAGCCAGGCTCGATGACACGGTAAGATTAACATTAAGCATAGAAAAAATGGGGCGCGCCTCCATTGTTTTCCTGCAACAAGCCTGGTGCGGCGAGCGCCTGCTGAACACGGCCCGCGTCAAAATCGGCTGCGTCGACTCGGCATTGCGCCCGTGCGCCGTGCCTGATGCAGTGGCGGCCCGCATGCGCGCCGCCTGAGCCCTACCCGCCACCCCCGGACAATTCACCCAACAGACTGCCAGCCAATGAACGTTACACAAGATCTTTCTTTCCTCGCGCTCATCTCCAATGCCCATTTGATCGTGCAACTGATCATGGCCCTGCTGCTGCTGATTTCCCTGACCAGCTGGACTTACATTTTCCGCAAGATGTTTGCCGTACGCCAGGCGCGCAAGCAAACCATCGAATTCGAACGCAGCTTCTGGGCCGGCGGCAACCTGCATGCGCTGCATCAAAGTGCCAACGGCAACCGCGACCAGAGCGGCGCGCTGGCGCGTATTTTTGACGCCGGCATGGGCGAATTCATCAAGGGCAAGGCTTCCTACGGTTCGCGCGAAGCGCTGGACGTCGGCGCCGTGCTCGACGGTGCCCGCCGCGCCATGCGCGCCGCTTTCCAGCGTGAAATGGACGTGCTCGAATCGCACCTGGCCTTCCTCGCTTCCGTCGGCTCCGTCTCGCCGTACATCGGCCTGCTCGGTACCGTCTGGGGCATCATGAACGCCTTCCGCGGCCTGGCCAACGTGCAGCAAGCTACCCTGGCCGCCGTCGCGCCAGGCATTGCCGAAGCGCTGATCGCCACCGCCATCGGCCTGTTCGCGGCGATACCCGCCGTCGTCGCCTACAACCGTTTTTCGCATGACATCGACCGCCTGGCGATCCGCTTCGAGAGCTTCGTCGAGGAATTCTCCAACATCTTGCAGCGCCAGTCGCGCTAAGAGGGAGCAGCGTCCATGGGTTCTTCATTCAATAGCGGCGGCATGCGCGGCGGCCGTGGCCGCAAGTTCAAATCCGAGATCAACGTCGTGCCGTATATCGACGTGATGCTGGTGCTGCTGATCATTTTCATGGTGATGCCATCGTCGAACAATCCCAGCGTGGTGAACTTGCCCAACGCGGAAAGATCGGCCAAACCGCCCGATGACTATATTCAGATCGTGCTGAAACCGAATGGTTCGCTGTCGATCGGCGTGATCGGCAAGGAACAGCTGTCGCCGGAAACGGAACCGAACCGCGACGCGCTGCTGCGCAAGCTGCGCGGCTTGCACGAGAGCAATCCCGACTATCCCGTGATGATTGCGGGCGACAAGGAAAGCAAGTACGACGATGTGATCCAGCTCATTTCGGAAGCGAAAAAGATGGGCATTACCCGCGTCGGCCTGGCCACCAAGTAAGCGCAGCACCCTGTTTCCAGACTTGACCGTTTTTAGATAGACTAGACTTTGCAGACCAAACAAATCGACCATGTACTCGGCAAGCCCTACAGCGTGCCGCGCGAACGCAGCCGCTGGCCCTCGCTGGGCCTGGCGTTGGCGATGCACCTTGGCCTGCTGTTTTTCCTGTGGGTGGGCGTACACTGGCAAAATACGGAACCTGTCGCCGTCGAAGCGGAAGTATGGGACCTGAAAGTGCAGACGGCCGCGCCACCGCCCGACGTGGCGACGGAACCGGAGCCGACACCGGCGCCAGCGCCGAAACCACAAGTGGAACAGCCGGCCCCGCCGCCACCGCCGCCGGTGGCCGCGCCCGAGCCGAAGGTCGACTTGCGCGAGGCGGAGATCGCCCTGGAACGCAAGAAGGCCAAGCTGAAGGAAGAGAAGGAAAAAGCGGCAGTCGAAGAGCGCCGCAAGCAGGAACAGAAGGAACGCGAGGAAGAAAAGCGCGAACTGGAAAAACAGAAGCAGAAAGAAAAAGACAAGGCTGACAAGCTGGAGAAAGAAAAGGCAGAAAAGGCCGACAAGCTGGAAAAAGCTAAGGAAGCCAAAGAGAAAGCGGCGGAAGAAAAAGCCGAAAAAGAACTGTCCGATAAAAAAGCGGCGGCGGAAAAAGCTGCCAAGGCAAAAAAAGCGGCGGAAGAGAAAAAAACCGCCGACAAGGCGCGCGCTGAGGAAATGAGCCGCATCACGGGTGCGGCGGGCGCCGGCACAACGGGCACGGCCGCGAAAACGACCGCGCCACGCAAGGACAGCGGCTATGTCGCTGCCCTGACGAGCAAGATCAAGAGCAATATCGCGTACAGCGGTAGCACGGACATGCCGGGCAACCCGCGCGCCGTGTTCAAGATCGAGCAACTGCCAACTGGGGAAATTATTTCGGTCCGAAAGATTAAAAGTAGCGGCCTGCCGGCGTATGACAGCTCGGTGGAAAACGCCATTAACAAATCGTCGCCACTGCCGAAGAAAAAAGACGGCACCGTGGAACGCGAGATTGAACTCATATTCGAGATGAAGGATTTGCCTAAATGATGACCATGAAAAAAATGAGCTATGTCGTGCTCTGTGCCAGCCTGATGCTGGGAGCGTCAAGCGCCCAGGCGCAGCTGCGCGTGGAGATTACAGGGATCGGCAGCAACCAGATCCCGGTGGCTGTCGCCAGCTTTGTCAATGAATCGGCAGCGCCGCAATCGTTATCTGGCATCATCAAGGCCGACCTGGCGCGCAGCGGCGTGTTCAAGCTGATCGACGCCGATGCGCCCGTATCGGAAACGGCGCCCGTCAGCTACGAGCAATGGAAGTCGCGCGGCGCCGACGCGCTGGCTGCCGGCAGCGTGCAAAGCATGGCCGATGGCCGCCTGGACGTGCGCTACAAGCTGTTCGACACCATCAAGGGCGCGCAAATTTCCAGCATGAACAATGCGGCCGCGCCGCAGTTCAACCGCTTGCTGGCGCACAAGATCGCCGACGACATTTATGAAAAGCTGACGGGCGTCAAGGGTGCCTTCGCCACGCGCATCGCCTACGTCACGCAATCGGGCCGCGAATACCGCCTGGAAGTGGCCGACGCCGATGGCGAAGGCATCCAGGTCGCCCTGCGCTCGAACGAGCCGATCATTTCACCTGCCTGGTCGCCGGACGGCACCAAGGTAGCGTATGTCTCGTTTGAAAAGAAAAAGCCCATCGTCTACGTGCAAAACCTGGTGACGCGCCAGCGCACCATCGTATCGAATGAAAAAGGCAGCAATTCGGCGCCGAGCTGGAGCCCGGACGGTTCGCGCCTGGCCGTGGCCCTGTCGCGCGATGGCCATACCCAGGTCTACACCGTCAATGCCGACGGCAGCGGCTTGCGCCGCGTCAGCAACAGCAGCGGCATCGATACGGAACCCCAATTCTCGGCCGATGGACTCAGCATTTACTTCACCAGCGATCGTAGCGGCGGACCACAAATCTACCGCATGTCGACCAGCGGTGGCGAAGCCAAGCGCGTGACGTTTGGCGGCTCCTACAACATCAGCCCGCGGATTTCCTCCGACGGGAAGACTCTCGCTTATATTTCCCGTCGCGACGGCAATTTCCAGCTCTACGCGCTCGACCTGGCTAGTGGCCAGGAACTGCGCCTGTCGGACACCGCCAACGACGAATCACCGAGCTTTTCGCCCAACGGGAAATATATCATGTACGCGACCGAATCCGGACGACGCAAGTCGCTGGCAGTGGTATCGGTGGATGGCCGCGTCAAACAGCGTTTGACTACGCAAGCTGGCAATATCAAGGAGCCCACCTGGGGTCCTTTTATGAAGTAAATGCTGTACAGTTTCACCTTTAACCATGACCCGGAGAATAAAAATGAGTAATTTTAAAAGCTTGGCTTTCATCGCCGCTACCGCAGCCCTGCTGTCCGCCTGCAGCACCCCAGTCAAAGTAGCAGAAACCCCAGTGGTTGAGCGCGCTCCTGAAAAAGTCGTTGCACCAGTTGACACCCGTCAAGTTCAGCCAGTGACGACCGCATCGGTCGATCCACTGGACGATCCAAAAGGCGTGCTGGCTAACCGCAGCATCTACTTCGACTTCGACAAATACGTCGTGCGCGAAGCGGACACCCCAGTCGTGCAAAACCACGCTGGCTACCTGGTGAAAACGCCTAGCCGCAAGATCCTGATCCAAGGTAACACCGATGAACGCGGTGGCGCTGAGTACAATCTGGCCCTGGGCCAGAAACGTGCTGAAGCCGTGCGCAAGTCGATGGCCGCCCTGGGCGTGCCAGAAGGCCAAATGGAAGCCGTGTCGCTGGGCAAAGAAAAGCCTAAAGCACAAGGCAGCAACGAAGCAGCATGGGCTGAAAACCGCCGCGCTGACATCGTTTATTGATGTTGACGGGTGAGCGCAGCAGCATTGACGCTTACCTAACTGGCCAGTCATAGGCATAATAATGGGGCGCAGCGCGGTGATTCACCGCCCGGCGCCCCGTTTGCATGTTTTGCGTAACCTTTGAAAGCCCGACCCATGATGACATTCTCGAAAGCCGGCGTCGCCGCCGCCTTGATGGCCGCGTTTGCCTACCTGCCCCTGCACGCCAACGCCGCCCTGTTCGACGACGATGAAGCACGCAAAGCCATCCTGGAGCTGCGCGCCAAGGTCGACGCCATGGCGCGCGACCTGAACAGCCGCATCGATGCCAAGGCGGACAAGACCAGCACCTTGAGCCTGATCAACCAGCATGACCAGACCATGCAAGAGATCGCCCGCCTGCGCGGCCAGATCGAAGTACTGGGCAACGACTTGGCGAATACGCAAAAGCGCCAAAAGGATTTCTACACCGATATCGACGCGCGCCTGCGCAAGCTCGAACCGCGGCAGGTCACCATCGATGGCCAGGAAGCGGCCGTGGGCGTGTCCGAGCAAAGCGCGTACGAGTCTGCATTCGGCCTGTTCAAGTCGGGCGACTACAAGGGCGCCGTCACTGCCCTGGACGCCTTCGTGAAACGCTATCCGGAATCGGCCTACGCGGCCAACGCGCAATACTGGCTGGGCAATGCCTATTATGCCCAGCGCGACTGCAAGAGCGCCATCACGGCCCAGCAGGCAGTGCTGAAACACTATCCGGACAGCCCGAAGGCGCCCGACGCCATGCTCAACATCGCCAGCTGCTACACGGAGCTGAAAGACAAGCCGAACGCTACCAAGACCCTGAACGCGCTGATCTCGCGCTACCCGGACTCCAGCGCGGCCCAGGCCGCCAAGGAACGAGGCGGCAAAAAGTAAAAGCGGGGAGAAAGTTGCCCGTTAGGTTTGACAGAATCCCGGGCACCCCCTATAATCTTCCTTCTTCGGGTCGTTAGCTCAGCTGGTAGAGCAGCGGACTTTTAATCCGTTGGTCGCAGGTTCGAATCCCGCACGGCCTACCACGAATACGCAGTACTGATCTGCTTGCGAGTTGTTCTAGCAAGCATTTTTTTACGGCACAGTGTTACCGAAGTTGTTGTACAAGTTTTTGGGTCGTTAGCTCAGCTGGTAGAGCAGCGGACTTTTAATCCGTTGGTCGCAGGTTCGAATCCCGCACGGCCTACCAAATACTATGAAGAAGCCAACCGTTCGCGGTTGGCTTTTTTGTTTTCAGTGTGAAACAAAATCGCTGCGCTTTTCAGCGCCCCCCCATCAGCCTGCGAAAGTTAATTTTTGCCGGGCTGCGCCTTCTGGTAACATCATGAAACGACGACAACAAGGCAGCGCCATGCCGCGCGCCATTCTACGGAAACAGCAGCAATGACACTAGCGACCGATCAGAATTCCGACGGCAGGGGCTTGTCATCAATGTCGCGCCGGCTCATTGCGCTGCGCGACGACGTCATTGCACGCTGGAGCCAGCAAACGCGGGCCAATGTGGACTTGGCGCGGCGCCTGCCCTACCCCATACTAATCAATACCCTGCCCATCTTTTACGACAACCTGGCCCAGGCCATGACGCCCGACTATCCCCGCGCGATGGCTGATAGCCACGCCAATATTGCGGGCGTGCATGGCGACGAGCGTGCCCGCATGACAAGCTACGGGCCAGAGCAGGTCATCCACGAATACCAGTTGTTTCGCGACGCCTTCATTCATGTGATGACTGAAAAGGGCATCGAACTGGACGCTGCGCAGTGGAGCGTGTTTCAAACTTCCATCGACCGCGCCGTGCGCGAGGCGGTCAAGAATTTCACGGAAGTGCACCAGTCGCTGCGCCACCGGATCGCCGCCGCCCTGTCACACGACATGCGCGGGCCGCTGTCGGTAATCATGAACGGCGCCAGCGTGTTAAGCCTGCGCGCAGATACAAGCGAACAGAGCCGCCTGACGACAGCCCGTATCCTGGAAAATGGCAAGCGCCTGAATGACATGGTCGAAGAATTGCTCGAAGCACTCAGCATCGACCAGCAGCAGGACTTGCCGCTGGCAATAGAACGGACCGATCTGACTGCGATCTCCAAGGCCGTGTGCCGCGAAATCAACGACAGCGGCGCTGCCATATGCGAACTGACGGGGGAAAGCGTGGTGGGCTACTGGTGCCCCAATTCCATGCGACGCGCCATAGAAAATCTGACAGGCAATGCGATCAAGTATGGCGACGGTGGACCGATACGCATCCACCTGGTGCAGGCCCACGAGCGGATCATGCTGTCAGTGCATAATTCAGGGGCGCCGATAGCTTCGGCTAACCGCGAGCGCATTTTCGAGTATCTGCGACGCGAGGACAGCGACAAGGCCAGCGGCTGGGGCATCGGCCTGCCCTTCGTGCGCAGTGTCGCGCATAGCCATGGCGGCAGCGTCGTCGTCGACAGCGCGCCGGAAACCGGCACGACATTCACGATCGACGTGCCGCTCGACAGCAGGCCATTTGCCGGCATGTCCATTTAGCGCCGGCGCCATTCCCGCCTACGCCGTTACCGTCCGCATGCCAGCCTTCCCCACCAGCGATTGCACCACCCGCCCCAGCGGCACCTCCACCCAGCGGTGAAACGCCGCCCCGGCCACCAGGCTGGCCCCCCAGGCGGTCAGCATGCCCAGCGCCTGCCACGTCGGCTCCAGCGGAACATACGTGATAAATAATGCATTCACCAGCAGGCTGACGGGAAAGTGGACGAGGAAAACGGCATACGAGATGCGCCCCAGGGCGTTGATGACGTTCCAGGCCCGCCCCTGGGCAGGCGTGCGGGCGCGGCCGAACAGGAATAGCGCGCAGGCGACGATCAGGGCCAGCGCGATGCGGCTGCGGTAGTCGATGGCCAGGGCCAGCAGGACGGGCACGGCGGCCATGGCCATGAGCGCGGTCATGGCACCGGGCTTGCGCCTGGGGTCGCTGGCCCACCAGGCCATGAGTCCCAGGCCATAGCTGCCAAAGAAATACGGCGCCCAATTATCCCAGCCCGCGTCGAGGTTGAAATACAGCAGGGAAAAGGTGATACCCACGGTGACGGCCAGCGGCATCAGCCAGCCCATGCGCCGCTGGCCCGCCAGGCGACCGCCCAGCCACAGCATTGATACCGTCAGCAGATACAGCTGGAAATCGATGGCCACGTACCAGGCGCCGGCCGACAGCGACTCATAGCCCAGCACGCCGTGCAGCAGCAAGGCGTGGGCGCTCAGCTGGCCCAGGGTGACGGCGGCCGACATGGAATCGTGCAGCATCCAGATGCCAGCCACGGGAGTAATCACTGCGGCGAGCAAGGTGGCGGCCAGGAAGGGCGGCGCCAGCTTGACATAGCGGCGCCAGACGGCTTGCAGCGGGGTGGCGATGCCGGGGCAGCCGGCCGGAGAAAGGGATTTGGCGACCAGAAAGCCGCCAATGACGAGGAACACTTGCACGGCGATGCGCGCGCTGCCGCCCAGCCAGTCCATCAACTCGGGCCACAGGGGCTGCACATAGTCGGACATGGGTCCGTAAAACGCCAGGTGGTGCAACACGATCAACTGCGCCGCGCCTGCCTTTAACACATTGATCCAGCCAAACTGCGGACGATTTTCCAGGTCCGCCTGTGATACCACTGCTGCTGCCGTCATTCCCAATCCTTGCCGTGCCAGGTAGTGTCGCCAGCCCATCGCGCAACAGGCGCGCGGCTGAGGATTTACCGAAAGGCCGACATCATAGCCGAGCCTGGCACTTTGGTGACGCGCGGCAGATGATCGATATCAGTCCTTGCGCGACAAATCGGCACGCAACATCGTCTGGATCACGCTGCCGCCCCGCTCGTTCGCGCGCACCGCGACCGCCATGGACGGCATGACGAACAGCACGCCATCCTGCTCGCCCCAGGTATCGAGCAACTGTTCCAGCTCGCGTCCCTGCGATTCCGGCCGCTTGATCTGCTGTGCCAGTTGCGCCGCGCACTTGCCGTCATAGCCGACGCGGTGCGGACACTCATCGATACGCACGAACGGCGTCTTGCTCTCGCGCAAGCGCGCGGACAATTGCGCGGCCACCGCTGCCGGCGCACCATCGAGATAAAGGAGGTAAGACGGCACGCGGCAGCAGCTCCCGGACAACAACAGCAAGTCGACCCTGGCGCCGAAAGCGGTCGCGGGGGCTGCCGCACATAGGCAAACGGCGGCGCATCGCCATGCTTTGAAAACGTCTTGCGCAGCTCGGCGGCGTTCGCGGTGCGCCAACCGGACTGGCAGGCGGCATTGGTGGCGGCAAAACAGGTCCGGTAGCCGGTTTGATCGCTGATAAACAATTGTTCGACCGCATTGCGTGCACCGGCGGCTCCAGGCGCGATACCGTCCGGGCGCACCTCCCAACTGCGCGCACCGTTTTTGTGCCATGCCAGCACGCTGTTATCGTCAGACAATCTGACAGAATATACGGGCTGGGCGAATTCGCTCCAGCGTTCAATGCCATCGGTGGCATTGACGACGATTTTGTCCTTATGTATCAGCCGCATGGAGTGGTTCTCGCCGGACATCAAGGAGCCGCCGCCCTGGCGGTACTCCACCGACAAGGCGGCAAACCTGCCGTATGTGTCGGCCTTGGTCACCTTTTCGCCACGCCGCAGCACAGCGGCGTATTCGCCCGTGGCCGGCTCCGTGTAAGGCCAGCAACCGGCCAGCGGCAAGAAAGAAACAAAGAAAGAGGCGGCGCACCACCAGCGATACCGTGCAAGAATTTTCATGCGTCATCAACCCTTCAGCTTAGGACTGCACAGGCGTGCTGCAAATTCGGCAATCTTGCAGGTAGTCTACGGCAGATTCAGGGCTGATCCGCTTGCGGCTGCTGCAAGATGGCTGCCAGCAAGCCTGGAAAGCGGCTGTCGATGTCGGCGCGGCGCAAGCGGTTCATGTGCGTGGTGCCCGTGTTTTCCGTCCACACCAGCCCCGCTTCGCGCAAGACCTTGAAATGGTGGGAGACCGTCGACTTTGGCCGCCCGCCGTCCAGGTCGCCGCAGGCGGCCGCGTCAACTCTGGCCAGGTGGCGCACGATGTCGAGGCGGATAGTGTCGCTCAAGGCGTAGAGCAGGCGTTCGAGGACGAATTCGCTGGCGGAGGGGTGTTTGTGTGGACGCATGAGCAGAATCATACAGCATGCGCTATACTAATTTCATTATTCGAATATTTACGAACTACCGAACCAATATTTCTCTACCTGTCCACCAACAAACACAAAGGCCACCATGTCCGCCCTCTTCCAACCATTCAATCTTAAAGACATCACCCTGCGCAACCGCATCGCCGTGCCACCGATGTGCCAGTACATGGCCGTCGATGGCCAGGCCAACGACTGGCACCTGTCGCATTACGCGGGCATGGCCCGTGGCGGCGCGGGGCTGGTGATCGTCGAAGCGACAGCCGTGGCGCCCGAAGGCCGCATCACGCCCGGCTGCACGGGCATCTGGAATGATGATCTGGCGCAAGCCTTCGTGCCGGTGGTAAAAGCCATCAAGGCAGCCGGCTCCGTGCCCGGCATCCAGATCGCCCACGCAGGCCGCAAGGCCAGCGCCAACCGCCCATGGGAAGGCGACGACCATATCGCTGAAGGCGACGCGCGCGGCTGGCAAACCATCGCCCCGTCCGCCATCGCCTTTGGCGGCGGCCTGCCGAAAGTACCGCGCGCCATGGACCTCGACGATATAGCCCGCGTGCAACAGGACTTCGTCGATGCGGCCGTGCGCGCCCGCGAAGTCGGCTTCGAATGGCTGGAACTGCACTTTGCCCACGGCTACCTGGCGCAAAGCTTCTTTTCCGCCCATTCGAACCAGCGCGCCGACATTTATGGCGGTAGCCTGGAAAACCGCAGCCGCTTCCTGCTTGAAACCTTGAAAGGCGTGCGTGCAGTATGGCCCGAACACTTGCCGCTGACGATCCGCTTTGGCGTGCTGGAATTCGACGGCCGCGACGAGCAAACCCTGCTCGAATCGATCGGCCTGGTGCGCCAGTTCAAGGATGCCGGCATGGATATGCTCAGCGTCAGCATGGGCTTCACGATTCCCGACGTGGCTATCCCATGGGGCCCGGCCTTCATGGGCCCGATTGCCGAAAGAGTGCGCCGCGAAGCGGGCGTGCCCGTCTCGTCCGCCTGGGGCTTCGGCACGCCAGCCATCGCCGAGCGCGTCGTCAAGGAAGAACAGCTCGACGTGGTGATGGTCGGCAAGGCGCACCTGGCCAATCCGCACTGGGCATATTTTGCCGCCAAGGAACTCGGCGTGGAACGCGCCTCGTGGACCCTGCCGGCGCCGTACGCGCACTGGCTGGAACGCTATTGATCGTCCTTGACCATCGCCGGATGCCCCTCCAGGGGCAATTCCGGCAGGAATAGCAGGAAGACCAGTCCCGACACCAGCAGCACGGCGCCAGCGCCAAACACGCTGGCGATCGCGTGCCGGTAGACTTCCACCGTCTGTACCGCCGCATGCGCGCCCAGTGCCGAGACGGTTTCCACGCCATGCTGGTGCAGCTGATGCGCCAGCATGGCGCCGGACGCCGTCACGCCCAGCAAGCCGCCCAATGAGCGGAAAAAGGCCAGCATGGCCGTGCCCACGCCCCGACGCGCCAGGGGCAAGGCATTTTGCACGGCAATCGTCATGTTCGGCATCACCAGTCCCAGCCCCGTGCCGAGGAAGAAGATGGCCGGTTCGATGATCCAGTACCCGCGCGACGTTGCCATGGCCCACGCCAGCACGGCAAACGCCAGCACCGCCACGGCCAATCCCGCCACCTGCACCATCTTGTACTTGCCCGAGCGCGACAACACGCGGCCGTTGAACATCGACGACGCCACCAGCCCCACCATCATGGCCACCGTCATCACGCCAGACTCCGCCGGGCTCGTGCCCATCACCAGCTGGAAGAACAGGGGAAAGAAGACGCTGGCGCCCATCAGGCCCATGAAGGTCATGGCCATCACTAGGCTGGCAATATTGAAGGTGCGGTTTTCGAACAGGTCGGGCGGCAGCACGGGTCGTCCACCCTGCTCACGTGGAAGGCCAGCCAGATACCCAGCAGCACGGCAATGCCGCCGCATACCTTGATGGCCAAGGAATCCCACGGCCACTCGGTGCCGCCCAGCGCCAGCACCAGCAGGGCCGCCGTGATGGCGCCCGTCAGCAAGGCTGAACCCAGATAGTCGATCTGGTGCGCGTGCGTGCGCGCGGGTTTGCGCATGGCGCGCGTGATGATGACAAAAGCGGCCGCGCCGATGGGCAGGTTGACATAGAAAATCCAGTGCCACGACAGGGCATCCGTGATGACGCCGCCCAGCACGGGGCCCAGCACGCTGGTGACGGCAAACACGATGGGTACCATGCCCTGCCGCTTGCCCCGTTCGGCCGGCGGCACGATGTCGCCGATGATGATTTGCGCCAGCGGCATGAAGCCGCCCGCACCGAGGCCCTGGATGGCGCGGAATATGATCAGTTCCGTCATGTTCTGCGCCAGCCCGCACAGCACGGAACCGAGCAAGAAGGTCAGCAAGGCAGTGAAGATCATCGGGCGGCGGCCATACTGGTCGGCCAGCTTGTCGTAAAGGGGCATGGTGGCCGTCGAGGCCAGCACATACGCCGTGACCACCCACGACAGATGCGCCATGCCGCCCAGGTCGTCGACGATGCGCGGCAAGGCCGTGGCGACGATGCTCTGGTTCAGCGCACCCAAGCCCAGCACGGCCATCAGGCCCAGGTAGATGGCGCGCACTTCTCGTTCGGTGACGGGTTTGGCCACGTCGGCGGTGTGATCGTGGCCACTCATGCCTGGCCGATCTCAAGCAGCGGCTGCATGGCGGCGGCCAGAGCGTCGATCTGCTGCGGCGATAAACGGGCGATGCGCCGCGCCAGCGCATCGCGGCGGCGCGCGCGCAAGGTTTCGAGCATGGCCAGGCCTTGCGCGGACACCTGCAGGCCCGAACGCCGGCGATCTTGCGGATCGGGCGCGCTGCGCTCGACCAGCCCCGCTTCTTCGAGCGACTTGACCTGCGCGCTGACGGTGGGCCCGCGCACATTCTGCAGACGCGCCAGCGCGGCCACGCCGATGCCGGGCTGCTCGTGAATCAGGGCCAGCAGCATGTATTGCATCATCGACACACTGCCTTCCAGCTCGCCCCCTTTGCGCTGCATGGAGCGCAGCAGGCGCTTGAACGCAAGGCGCAAGTCATCGGACAGCGCCAGCGCGCGTTCGGGGATGGGAAGGTCTTCGGTTGTGGGCATAGGATCACATAAATAGGTAGGCTACCTACCTATATTATCCCTCGCTTCAAGGCAACGCAAGGCTTTTTTCCAACCCAGCCCTTCCCAAAACCGCCGTTGGCCGTCATAATAGCCGCCCTTGGGTCGTTAGCTCAGCTGGTAGAGCAGCGGACTTTTAATCCGTTGGTCGCAGGTTCGAATCCCGCACGGCCTACCAAGAATTTGCAGTCCGTTTGCATGCCGTCATGGCAAGCACGCACCGCACTGTATTACCGCAGCAAGTAGTCAAAGTTTTTGGGTCGTTAGCTCAGCTGGTAGAGCAGCGGACTTTTAATCCGTTGGTCGCAGGTTCGAATCCCGCACGGCCTACCAAATACTTCAGGAAAGCCCACGAACCCGGTTCGTGGGCTTTTTTGTTTCCGCCGCATCTGCGCTAGCACACGACAGTCGTACATGCCCCCCCTCCGTGGCATCTCAAGCCATATCAGGCTTGGCGCCGCGCCGCCTTCTTGCCTGCAACCCAATCGCAACAATTCCGACAAGCAACATTCCATAGGTACTTGGCTCAGGAACGGGCGATACCAACGATCCATTCAAGACAATCTCACCAATGGCATATAGGGGCAGACCATTACCTATATTTTTAAAATCACTAATCGTTATCACGTCCGTGGAAACACCTTCCAGAACCGTTCCGGCAAAACTGAATCCATTATTGCACAGGTAACTGTCTAGAGTCGTGTGATTATGTACCCCACCGTAGCTGGCCGCTATTCAAAGCCAGACACGTTTTGCGTACACTGTTGGACAACCTCAATCAGCAGCCTTCTCATGACTCAAGCCCT
>NZ_JBNYXZ010000030.1:0-44847 GCF_051380935.1 Janthinobacterium algoris
GGTAATTGTTTTGTTTGGCGACATCAATTTACCAATTCAAAACCCTCGCTGCCACCCCCTTCGAGCAAAAAAGTCAAGTCCATCTTCCCCCACCAAACGCGAAGAACCAAAAAAAACGGCAGCGCCATCGAGGTGCTGCCGTTTTGCCTTCAGGCGCTGCGTTTTACTGTTGCTGTGCGATCCACCGGTCGACCTTGGCTTCCAGCAGTTTCAGGGGCAGGGTACCGTCGCTGAGCACGACTTCATGGAATTTCGGCAGGCTGAACTTGTTACCCAGCGCCTGTTGCGCACGCTGGCGCAGTTCGACGATCTTCAGTGAACCGATCTTGTAGCCCAGCGCCTGGCCCGGCCAGGCCATGTAGCGTTCCGTTTCGCTTTTCGCCACGGCGTCATAGCCGAGGGTGTCGCGCATGTACTTGATCGTCTGCTCGCGCGTCCAGCCCTTGGTGTGCAGTCCCGTATCGACCACCAGGCGCACGGCGCGCAGCATCTCGTCGTTCAAGTGGCCGAAATACTGGGCCGTATCTTCGAACAGGCCCATTTCCGTGCCCAGCGTTTCCGCGTACAGGGCCCAACCTTCCGTGAAGGCATTATTGCCGCCGAAACGGCGGAAATTCGGCAAGTCCATCTCTTGCACCAGCGCCAGGTGGAAATGGTGGCCAGGCTTGCCTTCGTGCAGGAACAAGGTGGTCATGCCCGTGTCGCCATACAGTTTCGGATCGGTGACGACGGACCAGAATACACCCGGGCGCGAACCGTCCGCCGCCGGCGCCGTGTAGTGATCGGCGGCCGTGTCGCGGCTCAGTTCAGGCTCCAGGCGCAAGTCCAGCGGCGCCTTCGGCACCAGAGTGAACAGGGCAGGTAATTTACTGTCCAATAGCACGTTCAGCTTGCGGTAGACGTCGAGCACTTCCTGTTCCGTCTTGAACGGGCGGTATTTCGCCTGTTCCGAGACCCATACGGGCAAGCCGGCGGCCGGGCCGTTGTAGCCCATCTTCGGACCGACGATCGCGTATTGTTCCTGGATGCGCGCCACTTCCTTCAAGCCGATGGCGTGGATTTGCTCCGGCTTCAAGTCTGTGGTGGTGCTGCTGGCCACGCGCGCCTGGTACCAGGCAGCGCCATCGGGCAGGGCGCTCCAGCCGCTGCTGCTGCGGCCGGCCGGCAGGTAATCATTTTCCAGGAAGGTGGCCAGGCGCTGCAGCGCGGGCATCAGCCTGGCCTGAATGGCGGCGGTGTACATTGCCGTCAGGCGCGTCTTGTCGGCCGCGGAAAAGCCTGCGGGCAAGTTCTTGATGGGTGTGTAATAAACGCTGTCTTGCGGCGTGGCGCTGACAAGTTTCTTGAATTGCGGCAGGGCCGACTCCGTCAGCGCTTTCGGCAACACAATGCCCTTTTGCATGCCGACTTTCATGTTGGCGATGGCTTGGTCTATCCAGCCCGGCAGCTGGCTGATACGGCTCAAGTAGGCGTCGTACTCCTTGACCGTGGTCAAAGGTTGCGATGCCTCGCCACCCGCATAATTGGCCAGGGTGACGGGCATGCTGTCCATCTGGTTCAGTGGCAGCAGGTAGTCGGGGAAGCGCTCGAAGCTCAGTGCCGTGCTCAGTTCATAGTCGAGAATATCGTAGTTGATCTGGTCCTGGCGCGACAGGTGTGCGCGGGCAATGCTGCGCAGGGTCTTTTGGTACTGGCGGTACAGGGCGAACTGTTTCGCGCGTGCGACCGGCACGATGGCTGAACCGAGCTGGTCGTCAAAACGGTTGTCGCCGCTCTCGGTGGCATTGATCGGCTCGAAACGGGCGAGCGCATCGTAGTATTGATCGGCCACGACCTGCAATCGCTGCTTGGCTTGCGGCGCGCTGACGGCCATGGTTTTGGCTGCGGGCTGGGCCGCTTGGGCCATGGGCGCATGGGCGAGTAACAGGGTGATAGCCAGGGTGATAGCCAGGGTGCCGAGGGTGCCGGCGGCAAAACGATGCTTCATGCGCGATGTCCTTTGTAAGGAGGGGAATGAACGGGGCCTAGCGAGGTCGGGGTGGCCGCTCGCGAAGGAACAGCCGGGGCGTAAGCATACGCCATTGCCCGGTGCGTTTGGATAAATTGTAGGGAGGAAATGTTGCTATTTCGCCGTAGGCGGCAGGGCCGCTTTCATCGTCTGCCAGTGCTTGCTGGCCAATGGGACGCAAGCGGGGCAAGGCGTGGTGGCGATCAGACTGCGGATTTTCTGGGCGCGCGCCGCCGTTTGCGGGTGCGAGGAGATCCAGCCCGGCGTCGCCCCTTTGTCCTTGTCATCAAGCTTCTGAAAAAAGCGCAGCATGCCGTCGGGACGGATGTGTGCGTGCTGCAAGGCAAGCAAACCGAGCCGGTCCGCTTCCTCTTCCATGTCGCGGCTGAAATACAGGGTGCCGGCCTGGTGCGCCAGCATGGCGGCCACGGCACTGATGTCGCCGATGGTCACGCCCACCAGGGCGCCCCAGCCCAGGCTGCTGATCATTTGCCGCAGCGAATGGCGCTGTTCCACATGCTGCACTTCATGCGCCAGCACGCCGGCCAGCTCGCCCGGGTCGCCCGCCTGGCGCAGCAAGCCCGTATGCACGACGATGATGCCGCCTGGCATGGCAAAGGCGTTGACGGTGTCGTCCTGCTTGACCAGCCAGCGGTATTGGTAGCGCGAACCGGCCGTCAGCCTGCGGCCGATGTCCTGCACCGTTTGTTGCGCCGCGTCGCTGTCATGGATGCCGCCCTGCGCGCGCACTTGCGACAGGGCCAGTTCGCCCAGCTGCTTTTCGACGGACAAGGGAATGAAGCCCGCCAGTGCGCCGACGGCATTGCCGCCCTGCCACCACAGCAGGGCAGAGGCGACGACGGCCGCGCTCGTCAAACCGGCCAGCCAGCCCGACACTTGCCGCCGGTTGCGCTGGCGCTCACCCCACAGGCGCTGCAGTTGCGGCTGCAGCGCGGACGGCGCTTCCTTCAGGACGATGGTGATGTCGCCAGCTGTCAGCGGCTTGAGCGACGCTTGCCGGCCTTGTGCATCGAGCCAGTTCAGGAACAATTCCGGTCCATCGATACCGCCCACGCTGACCACCAGTTGCGCCACATCGACGCTGGAAGCGGGCGCGTCGATGGCCAGCTGCGCGCCGAAGAAATGCGCGCTGACGGGCTTGCCGCCGGCGCCGCCCTCGGGGCCAGTCAGCAGTGCCTGGAATGGCGTCATGCGGCCGCCTCGGCAAAGCGGCTTTCATATAAGGCCGCCATCAAGTCGGACTGGCTGATGATGCCAGCCAGGCGCTCTTCATCGTCGAGGATGGGAATATGGTGATAGCCGGCGTCGGCCATCAGGGGCACGAGGTCGATGATGGGCGTGCCCAGGCGGGCCGTGTGTGGCGACGGCGTCATCAACTGGCCCACCACTTCCGGCTTGTCGCTGTGGCTGAAGCCGCTGCGCTGCAGCAGACCGCGCAGGCGCTGGCGCATGCCCTGGTAATCGTCGAGGCCGTCATGGCGCAGGAAATCCGTCTGCGTGATGATGCCGATGACCCGGCGCGCCCGGTTGACGACGGGCAGGGCGCCCACATCGTGCTCGCGCATGGTACGCCAGGCAACATCGAGCGGCGTGCCGAATTCCACGCTGAGCACATCCTTTGACATGATGTCGGCGCAGGTGACGACGCCGAAGCGGCGCTGGTAGGCGCGCATTTCCGTTTGCAGGAAGATCGCCTGCAAATCGTCACGGCTGATGTCGAGCACTTCGCTGTGCTGGCGCAAGACGGCATCGAGGTCATCCGGCGAAAATCCCAGGCGCGTGCTGGGGATGTCATCCTTCGTGGCGTGCGGATGCGGTGCGACCAGTTGCTGGGTGTGCGGGTAGCGGCGTCCCGTCAGGTTGTTGTACAGCACGGCGCAGGCGACCAGTACGGCTGAATTGAACAACACGGTGATGAAGACGAATTCAAAGCCGGCCGCATGCACGCTGGCGCCGCCGACCACGGTGGTCAAGGCGACGGCGCCGCCCGGCGGATGCAGACAGCGCAGGGCAAACATGGCGCCGATGGCCAGGCAGGCGGCCAGCGCCGCCACGCCCACGCTGGGGCCCAGCCATTTCACGCAAGCCATGCCCACCAGGCCGGAGACCACATTGCCGCCCACGACGGACCACGGTTGCGCCAGCGGGCTCGCTGGCAAGCAAAACAGCAGCACGGCCGAGGCGCCCATGGGCGCGATCAGGTAGACGCTGGCGCTATCGGGGGCCAGCAGGAAGTGGCAGATGAGACCCGTGAGCAGCAAACCGCAGATGGCGCCCGCACAGGCGCGCAATTGTTCGCGGCGGCTGCCGTTGTTCGGTTGCGGCAGCCAGCGTGCCAGGAAAGAAGTCGTCATGGGGAGGGCGCGTTCGGGCCGCGTTGCTCAGTGTGAGCCCAATATTATCCCATGCGTTCCATTTCGCTGCAGGCGGGCACTACGCGTCGTCTGTGCAGACGGCGCGCAAGCCATGCCATGCCATGCCGTGCCAGCAGCTTCTACTTGGTGATGCTTATACGTTTTCCGCATAAGCACAGTGCAATTAAATGGTGGATATTTCTCACAAGCAGGCATATTCTAGACAATCACGCCCGCTGGCAGTTGTTCAGCTGGCCTCACGATTTCTCTCAGGAGCCCCGCATGCGCCTTTCCCTTTGCGTTTCCCTTTTCTTTGCCAGCCTGCTGCTTGCCGGCACCGCCATTGCCGCCTCCCCGACGCCGGGCGCCCCTGTCGCCACGCCGCATTTGCCGTATAACGCGGCGGCCGACGCGAAGGCCGACGTGGCCCGCGCGCTGGCCGAGGCCAAGGCGGCGCACGTGCCCGTACTGCTGATCTTTGGTGCCAACTGGTGCGAGGATTGCCGCGCGCTCGACAAGGCTTTGAAGGAAGGCAAGAACGCCGAGCTGATGCAACAGCAGTTCAAGGTCGTCAAGGTCGACGTGGGCAACTTCGACCATAATTTGGACGTGGCGCAAGCCTATGGCAATCCGCTCAAGAAAGGCATCCCGGCTGCCGTGCTCGTATCGAGCGACAACAACCAGGTGCTGTATGCCACCAAAGGCGGCGAACTGGCGAATGCGCGCCGCATGAGCGAGAGTGGCATTTATGATTTCTTCAAGCAAGCAGCGAGCGTGAAAGCGCCGACGATTTAACTTCCTTCCAACGCCTCTTAAAACTCTTCCCACGCATCTCTGGCCAGTGCTTTCGGGCGGGATGGCGTGGGCAGCATGGGCTTGTGCGCCGCCGCATGAGCTGTTTCTTCCAGCTTGCTGCCCGCTTTTACCTTGCGGGCCGAGTCGCTGATCAAATCCCTGATTTCCTTGACAGCCGCCGCTGAGCGCTGCGCCGGCCTGTTGCTTGTCCAGCCTGAGGATCAGGCCCGCATCGCCCGGGTGGAAATGTTCAAGCAGGCAAGCCGTGCGCGATCAATTCCAGCGGTAATTCCGTGCTGCACTTGATTTGCTCCATGGAAAAGGCGGACGACACGCCTGTTAGTTGCACGGCCTTGATGAGCTTTTTATAGAAGGTATCGTAACCCTTGATGTCGGTGGTGACGACTTTCAACAGGTAGTCGACGTCGCCGCTCATACGGTGAAATTCCTGTACCTCGGGCAAGACAATGACGGCGGCGGCAAAGCGGCGCAGCCATTTTTCATCGTGCTGTCCCGTACGCACGCTGACAAAGACGGTCACGGGCAAGCCCACTTTTTGCCGGTTGACGATGGCCACGCGACTCTCAATATAGCCCTCCTCTTCCAGGCGCTTGACGCGCTTCCAGCAGGGCGTGCTGGACAAGCCGATCTTCTCGCTGAGGGCGGCGATCGACAGGGTGCCATCCTGCTGCAGGGCGGCGAGGATGGCACAGTCGAATTTGTCGAGCGATGTATTTGGTGAATTCATTTCGTTATTTTCTGTTTTGTGGCATAAATATGCTTCATATTAACGCGTTTGCAGTGTCTTTTGGTATATCTTTACGGCAGCGTGCCGCTAGACTATTCATATGTTCCAGCCGCCTGCGCTGCGTCCTTTTTAGCTGCGCCTTTTTATAGAATACTCAGACGGCCATCATGAAAGAAATCTACCTCGACAGCAATGCCACCACTTGCGTGCTGCCCGCCGCCGTTGGCGCCGCCCGGCAAGCGATGGAGCAGGGCTATGGCAATCCCAGCAGCACGCACGCCACGGGATTGCAGGCCAAGGCCATGATGGATGGCGTACGCCAGCGCGCCCGCCGCTTGCTGGGCGTGGGCGACGGCCGATTGATGTTCAATAGCGGCGCTACCGAAGGCATCCAGACGGCCGTGCTGTCGGCCTTGTGCGCGCTGCGCGAACGGCGCGCTGCAGGCAAGCGCATCGGCAGCCTGCTGCTGTATGGCGCGACCGAGCACAAGGCCGTGCCGGAAAGCCTGGCGCACTGGAACCGCCTGCTGGGCCTGAACCTGGAAGTGCGCAAGCTGCCCGTCGATGCGCAGGGGCGCCACGATCTGCAGGCACTCGACGCGCTGATCGGCGACACGGCCATGCTGTGCACGATGGCTGCCAACAATGAAACGGGCGTCATCAGCGACCTGTCCGCCATCGCGCAACTGCTGCAGGAACGCGGTGCAGACGCCTACTGGATGGTCGATTGCGTGCAGGCGCTGGGCAAGCTGAAACTGAACCTGGCCGCCACGCGCATCGATTACGCGCCGTTTTCCGGCCACAAGCTGTATGCGCCCAAGGGCATCGGCATGCTGTATGTGCGCGCCGGCGCCCCCTTTACGCCCTTGATGATGGGCGGCGGCCAGGAAGCGGGCCTGCGTTCCGGTACGGAGAACATGGCCGGCATCGCCGCCCTGGGCGCCGTGCTGGCCGCACTGGAGGATGGCAAGACCTTCCGCAGCGACGCCGACCTGGCCGCTTTCCGCGAACAGCTGGTGGCCAGCCTGGAGCGCGCTTTCCCCGGCATCGTTTTCAATATGCCGTTCGCGTTGTCGCTACCGACCACGCTCAATTTTTCCGTGCCCGGCCTGTCCTCGAAAGAGCTGCTGGACCTGTTCGATGCGGCGCGTGTGCGCGTCAGCTCGGGCAGCGCCTGTTCCGCCGCCAAGGCCCTGCCCAGCTATGTGCTGGAAGCCATGCACGTACCGCAATGGCGCGCCAGCTCGGCCATCCGTCTGTCGTTCGGTCCCCTGATTGACGCGGCGACGATAGCCGCCGCCTGCGCGCGCATCGAGCGTTGCGGCGAGGCCTTGCGCAGCAGCTGTTTGCTGCCGTCGGCGCTGGCGCCATCGCCGCAGGACGGCGCGCAGGACGGCATAATCCAGCTGAGCGTGGATGGCCAGTGCACCTGGCTGCTCAGCGACGCTGGCAGCGCCAGTTGTGTCGTCATCGATCCCGCCGCCGCGCTCGTGCCGCGCCTGGCCGCCTTCATCCGCTGCCAGCACCTGGCCTTGCGCGCCATCGTGCACACGACAGCGCCCGCCGATCATGGCGCGGCGCGCCTGGCGTTGCTGCAGGAACTCGCTATCGAACAGGTGGGTCGCGTCGATATCGACGGTGAGCTGGAGCTGGGCCAGCAGCGCTTGCGGCGGATCGAGTGCGGCCAAGATCATGCCACCCACGTGTACCTGCTGGGGCAGCATTTCGCCTTCACCGGTAGCCTGACGCCCGGGGCGCTGGCGCCCTTGCTGGATGCGGCGCTGGTGACGCCGGACACCGTGCTGTGCGCCGCATGCGACGACGGCAGCATCTGCAGCACGGTGCGCGCGGTGCAGGACGGCCTCGTGCCTGCCGCCGAACTGCAGCTCGATGCGGCCGGCCTGCCCGGCTTCCTGCGCCAGCATCCCGACGCCATCCTTGTCGACGTGCGCGAAGCGTATGAACATGCGGCTTGCGCCGGGACGGTGTTCGAGGGCTGCGCAGTGCACAGCGTACCGCTGAGCCGCCTGGCGGGACAGGTGGCCGCATGGCTGCAGCAGCCACAGCGCCCCCTGGTCTTTTTCTGCCGCAGCGGCAATCGCAGCGCGCGTGCCGCCGCCTGTCTGCGCCGCCTGGGCCATGCTGCTGCATGGCAACTCAATGGCGGCATGGCGATGGCGGAAGCGACGCGTCACCCGCTGGCCATCGCGGCTTGACGGGGCTGAAGTTTCTCCTCTGAAATACTGCATCGTGCCATCATTGGCACGGTGCTGGTCGTTGAGTTCCTCCTGTTCATTTCCCCCAAGCATTTTTCTTCCCTGCACGGGCTGATTTCTTTGCCTGCACGTCCCTAAAACCTCGGGTATGTACGCTAGCGCACGGTCTTGCGCGCAGGGCGCACCTACGATGAAGTTCAGAAAATCTCCCTACACCCTGAGATTCGTCGCAACGCTCCGGCGCTTCGCTTTCCGTCTTCGCCAGTGTCCGATCGTGTTCTTCCAGACTGGGCTGGCGTGACGGCGGCCGCTGGCTGCCTGCGCGCACCTAGCGAGGCCAAGTTGAAAGAGTACACCGCAGTAGTCACGCAGCAGATCAAGGAACAGATTTCCAAATTCAAGGAAATCTTCCGCGACCATCCCCTTGCACCGGACAGTTTCGACGCTGCGCGCGACGATGCCTTGCCCCTGCGCTCCGAGTTATTCAGCGC
The DNA here is from genome assembly GCF_051380935.1 of Janthinobacterium algoris. Classification (NCBI taxonomy): domain Bacteria; kingdom Pseudomonadati; phylum Pseudomonadota; class Betaproteobacteria; order Burkholderiales; family Oxalobacteraceae; genus Janthinobacterium; species Janthinobacterium algoris. The sequence goes on from NZ_JBNYXZ010000030.1 coordinate 8,634, forward strand.
CATGCAGATGGCCGCCCATGGCAAGCATGTGGCCCTCGGCCATGCGGTGGGACGGCATCATGGCCGCGACCGCCTGCTGGCGCGCCTGGCCGACAATGCGGCGCTGATCACGGCCACCGTCAATGAATTGACGGCCACCGTCAAGAGCGGACGCCAGGTGACGCCCGCCTCGGAGTGGTTGCTGGATAATTTTTACCTGATCGAAGAGCAGATTCGCACCACGCGGCGCCACTTGCCGAAGAACTACAGCAAGGAGCTGCCACGGCTGACGTCGGGCGTGGACGCGGGCTGTCCGCGCGTGTATAAAATTGCGCTGGAAATCATCTCGCATGGCGATGGCCGGGTCGATCTGGAAAACCTGTGTCATTTCATCGAGGCCTACCAGGATGTCGCCACCCTGACCCTGGGCGAATTGTGGGCCGTGCCCATCATGCTGCGTCTGGCCCTGATCGAAAACCTGCGCCGCGTGGCCGTGCGCGTGGCCGATGACCGCATGCAGCGCGACTTGGCCAATACCTGGGCCGACCAGATGACGGACATCGCCGAGCGCAATCCCAGCGGCTTGATCCTGCTGGTAGCCGACATGGCGCGCTCGAATCCGCCGATGACCAGCGCCTTCGTAGCCGAATTGTCGCGCCGCCTGCAGGGACAAAGTTCGTCGCTGACCCTGGCCTTGTCGTGGCTGACGCACAAGCTGGCCGAATCGGGTCTCACCATCGAGCAGCAGATCCAATCCGAGATCGGGCAGCAGGCGGCCGACCAGGTATCGATCGCCAACAGCATCGGCAGCCTGCGTTTTCTGGGCACCATGGATTGGCAGGAATTTGTCGAGACCATGAGCGTCGTCGAGCAGACGTTGCGGCTGGACCCGGCCGGCACCTATGGCTTGATGGATTTCGCCACGCGCGACAGCTATCGCCACGTCATCGAGCGCATCGCCAGGCGCAGCGCGCGCAGCGAAGTGGACGTGGCCGAGATGGTGGTGCAACTGGCGCACACGCACGGCAACGGCAATGATGCGCGCCGTGGCCATATCGGCTTTTACCTGGTGGGGCGCGGCGTGCTGGTGCTGGAAAAGCAGGCCGGCGCGAAGCTGCCCTTCATCGAGGCGCTGCAGCATACGGCACGCGCCGCGCCGCTGGCCGTCTACCTCGGCGCGATCTGCTTCCTGAGCCTGGCGACGAGCGCGCTGCTGCTCGAGCGCGCCGTGCGCCATGGCGTGCAGGGTTGGTCACTGGTGGCGCTGGGTGCGCTGGCGCTGCTGGGCAGCAGCCAGCTGGCCGTGGCCGTGGTGAACTGGCTGGCGACCCTGATGACGTCGCCGCATCCGCTGCCGCGCATGGATTACCAGGCAGGCATTCCGTCGGACGGCCGCGGCATCGTGGTGGTGCCGACCCTGATCTACAGCGAGGAAAACGTGGCCGCCTTGTGCGAGGCGCTGGAAGTGCGTTACCTGGCCAACCGCGATCCGAACCTGCGTTTCTGCCTGCTGACCGATTTTGTCGACGCGGATGCACAAACGATGCCCGGCGACGAAGCTTTGCTGCGCCAGGCGCAGGACACCATCCGTGGCTTGAACGATAAGTACCGCGTGGAGGGCAGCGAGAGCAAGGAAAACGGCGACCCCGGCGACCCGGCCGAACGCGAAGAGCTGGGCCATATTGGGCCGTTCCTGCTGCTGCACCGCCCGCGCCTGTGGAATTCGCAGCAGAATGCCTGGATGGGGCAGGAGCGCAAGCGCGGTAAATTGTCCGACCTGCACGCCTTTCTGCGCGGCGGCGCGCGCGACAAATTCTCGCTGGTGGAAGGCGAGTTGCGCGGCCTGCGCACGATCAAATACGTCATCACGCTCGACACGGATACGCAGCTGCCGCGCGACGCGGCGCGCGAATTCATCGCCACCATGATGCACCCGCTGAACCGACCCGTGCTCGACGCGGCCGGCACGCGCGTGATTGCCGGCTACGGCATCTTGCAGCCGCGCGTGGCCGTGGCGTTGCCCAGCGCGAACGCTTCACGCTACGAGCTGCTGTGCGGCGGCGAACCGGGCATCGACCCCTACACGCGCACCGTCTCGGACCTGTACCAGGATGTATTTTACGAGGGCTCCTTCATCGGCAAGGGCATCTATGACCTCGACATGTTCGAACGCGTGCTGGGGCAGCGCCTGCCCGACAATAAAATCCTCAGCCACGACTTGCTGGAAGGCTGCTACCTGCGCGCCGGCTTGCTCAGCGACTCGCAACTGTATGAGGAATACCCCGCCCGTTACGACGCCGATGTCAGCCGGCGCCAGCGCTGGATACGCGGCGACTGGCAACTGATCGGCTGGTTGCTGGGCCGCGTGCCGGGCCGCGCCGGCAAGCGCGAACGCAATCCCCTATCGATGCTGTCGCGCTGGAAGCTGTTCGACAACCTGCGCCGCAGCATCGTGGCGCCGGCGACCACCTTGTCCCTGCTGCTGGTATGGGGCTTCCTGCCGCACGTAGTTTTCTGGAGCGTGGCGGTGCTGGCCATCATCTTCCTGCCGCCCGTCTTTTCCGCACTGTACGATCTGTTGCGCAAACCGCGCGACACCCTGTGGCGCCAGCATCTGGCCGCGTTCGAGCGGCGCTGCGGCGTGCAGTTTTCGCATGCCATGCTGACCCTCGTCTTCCTGCCCTATGAGGCCTGGATCAGTCTGGACGCCATAGCTCGCAGCCTGTGGCGCCTGGGCGTGTCGCACAAGCATTTGCTCGACTGGCGTGCCTCGAACCTGCACACGTCTTCCGGTTCGCAGACAGACAGCTGGCGCGCCATGTGGTGCTCGCCAGCGCTGGCGCTGGCCACCTTTGCTGCCTTGCTGCACTGGCGCCCGGCAGCGTTGCCGGCCGCCGCCGTGGTGCTGCTGCTATGGCTGGCCGCGCCCGCCATCGCCTGGTGGATCAGCCGCCCCATCGAACGGGCCGTGGCGCGTCTGTCGGCCGAGCAGGGACGTTTCCTGCATGGCGTGGCGCGCAAGACCTGGGCGTATTTCGATACCTTCGTCGGACCGGACGATCACTGGCTGCCGCCCGATAACATGCAGGAGCATCCGAACCTGGTGGTGGCGCACCGCACCTCGCCGACGAATATCGGCCTGGCGCTGCTGGCCAACCTGACGGCCTACGACTTCGGCTATCTCACCCTGGGCCAGTTGATCGAGCGTAGCCGCGCCACCTTGCACAGCATGGGGGAGCTGGAGCGCTTCCAGGGCCATTTCTACAACTGGTACGACACGCAAACGCTCAAGGCGCTGCAGCCGATGTATATCTCGACGGTCGACAGCGGCAACCTGGCCGGCCATCTGCTGACCTTGCAGCCGGGACTGGTGGAACTGTATGACGCGCCCATCATCGGCGCGCAGGTGGTGCAGGGCATTCGCACGACGGCGCAGGTGCTGCAGGAATTCATCGCGGCCGAAGGCGAAGGCAAGGCCATGCGCGACAGCATGAGCCTGCTGCAGATGCCGGCCGCGCCAGCCAGCCTGCCGGAATGGCATGCCTACCTGAGTGCCGCGAATGGCGCGGCCGACGCGCTGCTCTCGCTGACCTTGCAAAGCGAAGATGGTGAGCTGTCCATGTGGAGCGGTGCGCTGGCGCGCCAGTGCCGCGCGGCGCTGGCCGAGTTGCTGCAACTGGTACCGTGGGCGGCGCAGGCGGACCTCGATGCGGCGTGGCTGCGCGTGCCGACCCTGCGCGAATTGGCCAACCTGGAAGCGCCGGAAGGCACCCCGCCGGAGCTGGAGGCCATGCTGGCGCAGGGCCGCGAACAGGCGGGCCGCTACATGCGCGACATCGCCCATGCGGCGGGCCAGGCGCGCGACTTCGCGCAGATCGAATACGGCTTCCTGTACAACCCGTCGACCAAACTGCTGGCCATCGGCTACAACGTCAGCGAACGGCGGCTCGACCCCAGCTACTACGACTTGCTCGCTTCCGAAGTGCGCCTGGCCAGCTTCATCGCCATCGCCCAGGGCCAACTGCCGCAGGAGCACTGGTTCGCGTTGGGCCGCCAGCTGTGCATGGTGGCCGGCCAGCCCGTGCTGCTGTCGTGGAGCGGCTCGATGTTCGAGTACCTGATGCCGCTGCTGGTGATGCCGAATTATCCCAACACCCTGCTCGACCAGACGTATCACTCCGTCATTGAGGCGCAGATCGATTATGGCCGCCAGCGCGATGTACCGTGGGGGATTTCCGAATCCGGCTACAACACAGTCGATGCCAGCCTGAATTACCAGTACCGCGCGTTTGGCGTGCCGGGGCTGGGCCTGAAGCGGGGCCTGGCCGACGACCTGGTGGTGGCGCCGTACGCCAGCATGATGGGCCTGATGGTGCAGCCGGAAGCGTCGTGCCAGAACCTGCAGCGCATGCAGGCGGCCGGCTACATGGGCCGCTATGGGTTTTTTGAGGCCATCGACTTCACTACGGCGCGCCTGCCGCGCGGGCAGGGTAGCGCCGTCATCCGCTCGTTCATGGTGCATCACCAGGGCATGGGCTTCCTGGCCCTCAGCTACCTGCTGCATGACCGCCCGATGCAGCGCCGTTTCGAGTCCGATCCGCTGCTGCAATCGGCCTTGCTGGTGTTGCAGGAACGCACGCCGCAGGCAGGTGCGTTTTACTCGAATACGGCCGAACTGGCAGTGCTGCGCAGCGGCGCGTCCGAACAGGCCATGCCGATGCGCATCCTCACGCAGGCCAACAGCGCCGTGCCCGAAACGCAGCTGCTGTCGAATGGCCGCTACCACGTCATGGTGAGCAATGCGGGCGGCAGCTACAGTCGCTGGAAAGACCTGTCCGTGACGCGCTGGCGCGAGGACAGCACGCGCGACAACTGGGGCAACTTCTGCTACCTGCGCGACCTCGACGACGGTGCCGTCTGGTCCACCACGTATCAGCCGACCTTGGCCGAACCGAACAAGTACGAGGTGATTTTTTCCGAGGGGCGCGCGGAATTTCGCCGTGCCGACCATGGCCTGGACCTGTACACGGAAATCGTCGTCTCGCCCGAGGACGACATCGAAATCCGGCGCACGCGCATCAGTAATAATTCGAACCGCCAGCGGCGCATCGAGATCACCAGCTTTGCCGAAGTGGTGATGGCGCCGGCGGCGGCTGACGCGGCGCATCCCGCGTTCAGCAAGCTGTTCGTGCAGACGGAAATCCTGGCGCATGAAAATGCGATCCTGTGCACGCGCCGGCCCCGCTCGAAGGACGAGCAGATGCCGTGGCTGCTGCATGTGATGACCGTGCACGATATCGAGCACTATGCCGTGTCGTTCGAGACGGACCGCGCCCGTTTCATCGGCCGCGGCAACACGGCGCAGCTGCCGCAGGCGCTGCAGGAGAGTGGTCCGCTCGGTGGCGGCCACGGTTCCGTGCTCGACCCCATCGTGGCCATCCGCTACGTCATCACGCTCGAACCCGACCAGGCAGTGACGGTTGATAGCGTGACCGGGGTGGTGGAGCAGCGCGAGGCGGCGCTGCACCTGATCGACAAATACCAGGATCGCCACCTGGCCGACCGCGTCTTCGAACTGGCCTGGACGCACAGCCAGGTGGTGCTGCGCCAGTTGAATGCCAGCGAAGCCGATGCGCAGCTGTATGCGCGCCTGGCCAATGCCGTGATCTATCCGAATGCGGCCTTGCGCGCCGAGGCCGGCATCCTGATCAAGAACCAGCGCGGCCAGTCCGGCCTGTGGGCGTATGCCATCTCGGGCGACCTGCCCATCGTGCTGCTGCAGATACGCGACGCGGCCAATATCGAACTGGCGCGCCAGATGGTGCAGGCGCATGCCTACTGGCGCCTGAAAGGGCTGGTGGTGGACCTGGTGATCTGGTACGAGGAGCAGTCGGGCTACCGCCAGCTGCTGCACGACCAGATCATGGGCCTGATCGCTTCGGGCATCGATGCGCAGGCGATCGATCGCCCGGGCGGCATCTTCGTGCGCCTGGCCGAGCAGATCGCCAACGAAGACCGCATCTTGCTGCAATCGGTGGCGCGCGCCATCATCAGCGACTTGCGCGGCACCCTGGCCGAGCAGGTCAAGCGCCCGCCCAGCCCCATGCTGCGCATGCCGCCGCTGCTGCAGGACCCGGCACGCGAACATGGCGGCGGGCCGCACCGCGCGCCAAAGCGCGAACTGATCCTGGAAAATGGCCTGGGCGGCTTTACGCCCGACGGGTGCGAATACGTGATCACCACGGGCGAAGGTCAACAGACGCCGGCGCCCTGGTCGAACGTACTGGCCAATGCGCAATTCGGCACGGTGGTGTCGGAAGCCGGCCAGGCGTATACCTGGAGCGAGAATGCGCATGAATTCCGTTTGACGCCATGGCAGAACGACCCCGTGTCCGACTTGTCCGGCGAAGCGTTTTACGTGCGCGACGAGCAGAGTGGCCAGTTCTGGTCGCCCTCGGCCCTGCCGGCGCGCGGCAGTGGAGACTACGTGACGCGCCACGGCTTCGGCTACAGCATTTTTGAACACAGCGAGGGCGGCATCGTCACCGAATTGTGTACCTATGTGGCGCTGGATGCGGCCGTCAAATATTCGGTGATCAAGGTACGCAACGACAGCGGCGTGCCGCGCCGCCTGTCCGTCACGGGCTACGTGGAATGGGTGCTGGCCGACCTGCGCGCCAAGTCCGGCATGCACGTGGCGACCGAAGTCGACACGATCAGCGGCGCGCTGTTTGCGCGCAATAACTACAACACGGAGTTTTCGGGCCGGGTCGGCTTTTTCAACACCGATGCGAGCATTCGTTCCATCACCTGCGACCGCAATGAATTCATCGGCCGTAACGGCAGCCTGGCCCGGCCGGCGGCCTTGCGCCGCGTGCGCCTGTCTGGCAAGGCGGGCACGGGACTGGATCCGTGCGCAGCGATCCAGGTGCCGTTTGAACTGCAGCCGGGGCAGGAGCGCGAAATCGTCTTCCTCCTCGGCGTGGGCGGGCGCCGCAATGCCGATGCCAGTACCATGGTGCAGCGCCATGCGGGCAAGGACGCCGCCCGCATGGCGCTCGACGCGGTGCGCGCACACTGGGAACGCACCCTGGGTGCCGTGCGCATCGAAACACCCGACCCGTCTCTGGATGTGATCGCCAATGGCTGGCTGATGTACCAGACCATCGCCTGCCGGCTGTGGGCGCGCAGCGGCTATTACCAGTCGGGCGGCGCGTATGGTTTCCGCGACCAGCTGCAAGATGCGATGGCCATGATCCACACGGCGCCGCATCTGCTGCGCAGCCACTTGCTGCTGTGCGCGGCGCACCAGTTTGTCGAAGGCGACGTGCAACACTGGTGGCATCCGCCATCGGACCGGGGCGTGCGCACGCATTGCTCCGACGATTACCTGTGGCTGCCGCTGGCCGCTTGTCGTTATGTGATTGCCACGGGCGACGTCAACGTGCTGTCGGAAGTGGCCCCCTTCATCGAAGGGCGCGCCGTCAAGCCGGAGGAGGACTCGTACTACGACCTGCCCGTGCGCTCTGGCGAGTCGGCCGACCTGTACGAGCACTGCGTGCGCGCCATCCGCCATGGCTTGCGCCTGGGCGTGCATGGCTTGCCCCTGATGGGTTCCTGCGACTGGAATGACGGCATGGACAAGGTGGGCGAACACGGCAAGGGCGAGAGCGTGTGGCTCGCCTTCTTCCTGTACGAAGTGCTGCAGCGCTTCGCCGAGGTGGCCGTGCTGCGCGGCGATGCGGCGTTCGCCCAATTCTGCCGCGACGCAGCCGTCAAGCTGGCGGCCAACGTCGAGGAGCATGCATGGGATGGCGAGTGGTATCGGCGCGCCTACTTCGACGACGGCACACCCTTGGGTTCGCACACGAACGAGGAATGCCAGATCGATTCGATTTCGCAAAGCTGGGGTGTGCTGTCGGGCGCGGCCAACAAGGAGCGCGTCGCCGGCGCCATGCGCCAGGTCGATGCGCGCCTGGTGCGCCGTGATTCAGGCGTGATCCAGCTGCTCGATCCGCCGTTCGACAAAGCCGACCTCAATCCCGGCTACATCCGCGGCTATGTGCCCGGCGTGCGCGAGAACGGCGGTCAGTACACGCATGCGGCCATCTGGACGGCGATGGCGTTTGCCCATATGGGCGATGGCGAAAAGGCGTGGGAACTGCTGCGCATGATCAACCCCGTGCGCCATGGCGTTGATGCGCAAGCGGTGGCACGCTACAAGGTGGAACCGTATGTGGTGACGGCCGATGTGTATGCCGTGGCGCCGCACGTGGGACGCGGCGGCTGGAGCTGGTACACGGGATCGTCGGGCTGGTTGTACCGGCTGATCGTCGAATCCCTGCTCGGCTTGACGCGCGAAGCGAACATGCTGCGCCTGCTGCCGACCATGCCGGGCGAATGGGACCGCTTCAAGCTGCATTACCGCTTCGGTGCCAGCAGCTATGCCATCACGGTGGAAAAGGCACAGGGGCGGCCTGCAGGACTCTCGCTCGATGGCGTGGCGCAGGATGGCAACAGCATCGCCCTGCGTGACGAGGGCCGTGAGTATGCGGTGCTACTGCTGGTCTAGTCTTGCCACGCGCTTACTTGCCACGTATCGTGTTCGGGCCGGCGCCGGCCAGCCAGCAGGATCAAGCCGGCGCCGAGCAGCAGCAAGTCGCGTGTGCGTACCTCGGGCGCGGACTGCGTTGCCGTCTGGTGGTGGTAGTTCAAGGGTGCCGCCATGGTGGCGGGTAACTGGCTTGCGCAGGCGGCCAGGCACAGCGCCGCCATCTTTCCATTCAAATGCATACATTCCTCAAGAAAGCGCGCTGACCGTTCGGGATCAGCGCGCCGGTATTCATGTCGTTGATATTGTAATTATGAGCATGAATATTGTAAATGAGAAATTCTCTGGGGCTGCTCCAGTGTGATGCATCAGAAGCCGAGGGCTGCGCCCGCGCCCAGCAGGGTGGCCACGCCCAGCACGGCAAACACCAGCGCCGCGATGCCGTGCACCAGGCGCAGCGAGACGCGGTTGGCGATCTTGTCACCCAGGTACACGGCCGGCACGTTGGCCAGCATCATGCCGAAGGTGGTGCCCAGCACGACGGAAACAATGTCGTGGTAGCGCGCTGCCAGCGCCACGGTTGCCACCTGCGTCTTGTCGCCCATTTCCGCCATGAAGAAGGCGATCAGGGTGGTCAGGAAGACGCCGTACTTGGCCAGCTTCGTCTCGTCTTCATCGAGCTTGTCGGGGATCAGGGTCCAGGCGGCCATGGCCAAAAACGAGACGCCGAGTACCCAGCGCAGCACGTCAGGTCCCAGCATGCTGGTGATCCAGGCGCCGACGGCGGCGGCAAACGCATGGTTGGCGATGGTGGCGACGAAAATGGCCAGCACGATGGGCAGGGGCTTGCGGAATTTGGCCGCCAGCAAAAAGGCCAGGAGTTGGGTTTTGTCGCCGATTTCAGCGAGACCGACGATGCCGGTGGAGATGAGGAATGCTTCCATGAGATTGCAAGAGGTACGCGGGCCGGACGAATTAACCAATGATCCATGGGCGACTCCGGCCCATGCGGCCGCCCTGGATCAATGGTCTCGTCAAGTTCTGCAACCACCTGTACCATGGCCTGCGGGCCAATTATGTTGATACAGGTTCCCGCGGCAGGACCGCGGGACGACTACTCCCCAATGTTCGAGGCGCATCATACGCCAATGGCCGCGCCGGCGCCAGTGCCGCAGCAGCGCGGGGCGGCCTGGTGTGTGGGACTTCGACAACAATGAGCGATTTGCAAACAGACTCGACTTAGAATGCAGTCTGTCCACGACTCTCAGATGGAATGCGCCATGCCGGTCCTTGTCCGCTTGCTTGCCTTGTGTTTGACCTTGTTTGCTCACTTGCCCGGCCTGTGCGCCGCCGCGCCCTTCGACGACAAGTTCCGCCAGCTCGAAGAACTGCTGCCCACGCCGAACAGCTACCGCACGGCATCGGGCGCGCCGGGCCACGCCTATTGGCAGCAGCGCGCCGACTACGTGATCCGCGCCACGCTGGACGAAACGCGCCGCGAAATCACGGCCAGCGAACAGGTCACCTACCACAACCGCTCGCCCGACAGCCTCGCGTATTTGTGGCTGCAGCTGGACCAGAATGGCTTGCGCCAGGATGCCGACCAGCGTCGCGTCCTGAGCGCGCCCTCGCGCCAGGCCTGGCTGAGTGGCAACGAAGAGGAAGCGTTGAAATTCGAGGATTTGCGTGCTGTCCATGCTGGCCGCGAATTCGACGGCGGCTTCAAGCTCACCGCCGTGAAAGCGGCCAGCGGCAAGCCGCTGCCGTATGTCTTCAACCAGACGATGCTGCGCATCGATTTGCCGGTGGCACTGGCGCCCGGCCAGAGCATCACGTTCCACATCGACTGGTCGTATCAAATCAATGACCAGAAGGTGCTGGTCGAGCGCTCCGGCTATGAATATTTTGAAGACGACAAGAACACGATTTTCCAGATCGCGCAGTGGTTCCCGCGCATGGCCGCGTACTACGACGCCGTCGGCTGGCAGCACAAGCAGTTTCTCGGCTCCGGTGAATTCACGCTGGAGTTTGGCGACTACGAGTTGTACCTGACGGTGCCGGGCGATCATGTGGTGGCTGCCACGGGCGAACTGCAAAATCCTGCCAGCGTGCTGAGCGCGGCGCAGCGCGAACGCCTGGCGCGGGCGAAAAACAGCAATACGCCGCTGCTGGTGATCACGCCCGCCGAAGCGCTGGCGGCGGAAAAGGGCCGGGCGGCCGGGATGAAAACCTGGCACTTCAAGGCGGCCAATGTGCGCGACGTGGCGTGGGCGTCGAGCCGCAAGTTCATCTGGGATGCGCAGGGTTTGAATAGCGGCGGCAAGCGCGTGATGGCCATGTCTTACTATCCGAACGAGGGTAATCCGCTGTGGCAGCAGTACAGCACGCGCGCCGTCGTGCATGCCATTGAGCAGTACAACAAATACAGTTTCGACTATCCGTATCCGAACGCGATTTCCGTCAATGGCGCCGTGGGCGGCATGGAGTATCCGATGATCTCGTTCAATGGCGGGCGTCCCGTGAAGGACAAGAAGACGGGCGAGCTGACATATTCGAAGACGACGAAGTATGACCTGATCGGCGTGATCATCCATGAAGTGGGCCACAATTATTTCCCCATGATCGTCAACTCGGACGAGCGCCAGTGGACGTGGATGGACGAGGGCCTCAATTCCTTCCTGCAGTACCTGGCCGAGCAAGCATGGGAAGAGCATTTTCCCTCCTGGAATGGCGAGCCGCGCAAGATCGTCGACTATATGCGCAGCCAGAACCAGGTACCCATCATGACCAATTCCGAGTCTTTGCTGCAGTTCACGGCGAATGCCTACGACAAGCCGGCCACGGCCCTCAACATCCTGCGCGAGACGATACTCGGGCGCGAGCTGTTTGACTTCGCCTTCAAGCAATACGCCTTGCGCTGGAAGTTCAAGCGCCCGACTCCCGCCGACTTCTTCCGCACCATGGAAGACGCTTCCGGCACCGACCTGGACTGGTTCTGGCGCGGCTGGTTTTATACCACCGATGCGGTTGACATCAGCATTGACGGCATCAGCGAATATGGTGTGAGCACGAAAAATCCAGAAACGGAAAAGGCGTGGAAGAAGGCGCAGAAGGCCGCGCAGCCCATCTCGATCTCGGACCAGCGCAATCAGGCGCTGCCGAAGAAGGTTGATCTGGACCCCGCACTGAAGGACTTCTATAACCGGCACGATGAATTCACGGTCACCAACAAGGACCGCAACAGCTATGCGGAAGAGCAGGAAACGCTGGAGCCGTGGGAGCGGAAACTGCTGGAACAGCATAACCTGGGCAAGCATCTGTACCTGGTCGACTTTTCGAATCTCGGCGGCCTGGTGATGCCGCTGATCCTGGAAATCGAACTCAAAAGCGGCAAGAAGATCATTGAGCGGGTGCCGGCCGAAGTATGGCGTTACGCGCCGCACAAGATCAGCAAGGTCATCATCACGGATGAGCCGATGGTGGGGCTGGTGCAAGACCCGTACTGGGAGACTGCCGATATCGACACCAGCAACAACGCCTGGCCGCGAAAAATCACCCCATCGCGCCTGGAGTTGTTCAAACTGGACCGCGACAAGAATAACCTGATGAAGGATGTTAATACGCCGCTGAAAGCGTCCGAGGCCAAGGCCGAGACCAAGCCCGAAGCCCGACCGGAGAAGAAACAGTGAAACAGCGCCGGCCAGTCCGGCGCTTTTTTTCTGCCGGCCTGCGCCGGAAGTGCTATTCTGCGCGACGCCTCGGCGCACACGGACCGGGGCTTTCGCAAATCATTCAAAAGACGACCATGCAAACTTTGACCTTCTTGCGCGCCCTGGGCTGTGCGCTACTTTGCCAGGTAACCCTGGCTGCGCACGCCGATCCCCTCAGCTACGCGCGCTACGACCAGGTGCGCACGCGCGACCTGCAGCTGGACCTGAAAGCCGATTTCAAGCAAAAGACGCTCTCCGGCTATGCCGAGCTGTCCTTGAACTGGATCGACCCGGCGGCGCGCACCCTGGTGCTCGATACGCGCGATTTGTCGATCGCGAAAGTGCAGATACAGGACAAGCGCGGCGCATGGCAGATGGCGCCGTATCAGCTGGACAAGGCCGACCCGGAAAAGGGCCAGGCGCTGCGCATCACCACCACGGGCCAGCCGGGCAAAGTGCGCGTCTACTATCACACGGCCCCGAACGCCATCGCGCTGCAGTGGCTCACACCGCAGCAAACCATGTCGGGCAAGCTGCCTTTCATGTTCAGCCAGTCGCAAAGCATCAACGCCCGCTCGTGGGTGCCGTCGCAGGATACGCCGGCCGTGCGTTTCACCTATGGCGCGCGCATCGAGGCGCCGAGCGGCATGCGCGTCGTAATGAGCGCCGAGAATGACGAAAAGGCGACGGGCAAGGGCGGCTGGAAATTCCGGATGCCGCAGCCGATTCCTTCGTACCTGCTGGCCATTGCCATCGGCGAATTGGAAGTGCGCAAACTCGGCCCCCGTTCGGCCGTGTATGCGGAACCGCCGCGCATCAAGGCCGCCGAATACGAGCTGGCCGACACGGAAAAGATGATCCAGGCAGCCGAGGCGCTGTACGGTCCGTATGGCTGGGGACGCTACGACATGATCGTGCTGCCGCCATCGTTCCCCTACGGCGGCATGGAAAACCCGCGCCTGACTTTCCTCACGCCGACCATGATCGCGGGCGACCGCAGCCTGGTCGACCTGATCGCGCATGAACTGGCCCACTCGTGGTCGGGCAACCTGGTCACCAACGCGTCGTGGAAGCACATGTGGCTCAACGAAGGCTTTACCACCTACGTCACCACGCGCATCGTCGAGCAGCTGTATGGCAGCGAAGTGGCGCAAATGGGCGTGCAAGTCGATCAGGAAGAACTGGCCGCCTCGATCAAGGCATTGCCGGCGGCGAAAACGGCGCTGATCACGCGCGATGCGGATGTCAATCCGGCGGAAACATATACGGACGACGGCATCATCTACCCGAAAGGCGCCTGGTTCCTGGCCACCATGGAGCGCCGTGCCGGCCGTGCCGTGTTCGATCCGTTCCTGCGCGGCTGGTTCGACCAGCATGCGTTTCAGAGCGTGACGACGGAGCAGTTCATCGCCTACCTGCGCAAGAACCTGCTGGCGCAGCATCCGGACGTGATGCCGGAAGCGGAACTCGATGAATGGCTGTATGGCACCGGCGTGCCGGCCAGCGCGCAGCGCGTTGTCTCGCCGCGCCTGGCGCTGCTGGACCAGCACCGCGACGCCTGGCTCAAAGGCACATTACCGACGCAAGAGCTGGGCATGGACAAGTGGATCGCCATCGAATCGATGCACTTCCTGAACGACATCAACAACAAGGCCAGCGCGGCGCAATTGCGTGAGCTGGATCAGGTCTACGGCGTGGGCAAGAGCGGCAACAATGAAGTGGCCTACCGCTTTTATCTGGCATCCGTGAATGCCGGCTACGACGTGCAGCAGCCCTTGCAGGCATTCCTGATGAGTGTGGGCCGCCAGAAGTTCGTCGTGCCCCTGTACAGCGCGCTGATGAAGACACCGCAAGGCCATGCCTGGGCCAAGGACGTGTATGCGCAGGCGCGCGCACGCTACCACCCGGTGACGCAGGAAAGCGTCGATAAATTGATGGCCGCGCAAGCGCATTGAATCTTCTTTGGATATCCTGACCGTGCATACCATGAACCGTCTCGCCGCCGCCTTCGTGCTGGCGTTTTCCAGCATCACCATGCCGGCGCTGGCCGCCGATGCCATCCCCGTCGTTGCTGCTGCTTTGGTCCCCGCGCCGGCCTTCGATCTTGAGCGTGACGTCGCCACCGCGCTGAAGGTTTTCGACGTGCCGGGCATGGCGATCGCCATCGTCAAGGATGGCAAGGTCATCACCGCCAAGGGCTTTGGCGTACGCAAGCTGGGCGAACCGGCGGCCGTCGATGCCAAGACGCTGTTCGAAGTGGCATCGAACTCGAAAGGCTTCACGGCCGCCGCGTTGGCGATGCTGGTCGACGATGGCAAGCTGGCCTGGGACGATCCCGTCACGAAGCATTTGCCCGGCTTCCAGATGCACGATTCCTACGTGACGGGCGCCATGACCATCCGCGATTTGCTGACGCACCGCAGTGGCCTGGGCCTGGGCGCCGGCGACTTGCTGTGGTGGCCCACCACCACGTTCAGCACCGACGAGATCATCGAGAAGCTGCGCTACATCCGTCCGGCCACGAGTTTTCGCAACAGCTATGCCTACGATAACCTGCTGTACATCGTGGCCGGCAAGATCATCGCCGACAAGGCGGGGAAAAGCTGGGGCGAGGCCATGCATGAGCGCATCCTGGCACCGCTGGGCATGACGGGCACCACCACCAGCCTGGCCGAGAACGTTGGTAATCCCGACGTCGCCAGTGCGCACAGCAAGATCGACGGCAAGATCGCCGCCGTCAAATCGATGCCGGTACCGAACGCCGTGGGCGCCGTCGGCATCAACACGAATGCGGAAGATATCGGCAAGTGGATGATGGTGCTGCTCGATGAAGGCAAGATCGCCGGCGTGACGGACAAGGATGGCAAACCTGCGCGCCTGTTCAGCGAAAAGCAGGGCCGCGAGATGTGGGCGGCGCAAACGCCGATCAAGATTGCCGAGCCGAAGCCGGCGCTGGCGGCGACCAAGCCGAATTTCAGCGCGTATGGCCTGGGCTTCCAATTGCGCGATTACAAGGGCATGAAAGTGGCCATGCACGGCGGCGCGCTGCAGGGCTTTTATTCGCGCGTGGTGATGGTGCCGCAAGCAAAGCTGGGCGTGGCCATTCTCACCAATGCGGAAAATGGCGGTTCCATGACGGCGCTGCAATGGCGCATCCTCGACCATTACCTGCAGGCGGCACCGTCGGACTGGCTGGCACTGGTGGCCAAGGTAGAGCAAGACCAGCATGCCGAAGAAGTGAAAAAACAGGGCAAGGCGTCGAGCGCGCGCGCGGCCAAATCGCAGCCATCGCTGCCGCTGGCGGCGTACGACGGTGAGTATGAAGACGCCTGGTATGGCAAGGTCGTGATCAAGCCGGAGGGGAGAAAACACATCCTCAGCTTCACGCGCACGCCGGACCTGACGGGCGAGCTGGAACACTGGCAGCACGACACCTTCATCGTGCGCTGGAAAGAGCGCAATTTCAACGCCGACGCCTACGTGACGTTCTCGCTCAATCCCGATGGCAGCATCGACCGTGTGAAGATGGCGCCCGTGTCGGCCGAAACGGATTTCAGCTACGACTTCCAGGACCTGAGCCTGGTGCCGATGAAGCAGAAAGAGGGCAAGAAGTAAAACAGGAATCAAAAGGCCACCGCGAGGTGGCCTTTTTCACACTATGGCTTGACGAACTTCAAAGTCATGCGGTCGCTCTCGCCGATGGCCGTGTATTTGGCCCGCTCCACATCCTTGTTGGCGTAGGTCGGCGGTAGTGCCCAGACGCCGCCCTGGTGGTCGGCCGTGTCTTTCGGATTGGCGTTGATGTCGGACTTGGCCGCCAATTTGAAACCTGCGCCTTCGGCCAGCTTGATCACATACGCTTCGTGCATGTAGCCGCTGCTGGCCGTGCCATCCTGCGCCTTGTTCGCTGGCAGGCGATGCTCGACGACGCCGAACACGCCGCCCGGTTTCAGGCTGTCATACACTTCCTTGAACAGGGTCTGCATGCCTGCTTCGCCGATGGGGATCCAGTTGTGGATATTGCGGAAGGTGAGCACCATGTCGGCCGTGCCCTTGGGCGCGATGCGGTAGGTGTTGGGTGGGGCGAAGGCGCCGAGTTCCACCTTGCCGAAGGCGGCCGGATTGGCGTCGATTTTTTGCTGAAAGCGCGCCGCGCCACGGCGTGCGCCTTCGCTGCTTGACTGCGGGTCGTTGCCGGCCGCGATCAACTTGCCGTTGTCGCGCAGATAGGGCGCCAGGATCTCCGTGTACCAGCCGCCGCCGGGCGCCAGTTCGACCACCGTCATGCCCGGCTTGATGCCGAAGAACGTCAGCGTTTCATACGGGTGGCGGGCGCTGTCGCGTAGCGCGTTGGCCGGCGTGCGCGCACTGCCGGCGATGGCCGCCTTCAGGGCCGCGTCGCCCGTATCGGCGGCCAGGGCTGCACCGCTGCCGCCACAGGCCAGCATGACCGTCAGGGCCGCGGCCAGGGATACTCGCTTCATCATCATTTGCTCCATGCGTGATTGGATCGGTTGGTGAGTTGGTGGCGATCGCCATCAATACCGATCATCGGGCAAGCACGCCGGCCGGTCAAGCGGATTCCGTACCCCATGCGACGGCATACGCGGGCATCTCGCAGGTGTTTTGCGCATCGGCGATGGCCGCGCCACGGCCATGTGTGAAAGGCAGTTCGCCCGTCCAGACGGCATGCGCCATGTCGCCCGCGTCGTCGAGCGGGCCGCCTCTGCGCTGCTTGACGGCGCATTCGTCGAGCGCGATGCGCAGCACGGTAGTGGCCGCGTACTCCTTGGTGCTGCCGCCGCGCACGTGCGCCAGGCGTCCTGGCGCCAGCTTTTCCATCAGCGCATCCATGGCCGCATGCTGCTGGCCAATATCGCTTACTTTTTCAAACTGCCCGTACACCATCGCCGAGCGGTAGTTCATGGTGTGATTGAAGGCCGAGCGCGCCAGTACCAGACCGTCGAGATGAGTGATGGTCACGCACACGTCGGTGTCGTTGACGAGTTGCTTGAGCATGCGGCTGCCGTTCGAGCCATGGATGTACAGGTGGCCATCGATGCGCCAGCAGGCGGTCGGGATGCAATGGCTGCCCTTGTCGTCGCGGAAGGCGATATGGCACAGGAAGGCGGCGTCGAGGATGGCATACAGGGTGGCTGGCTCGTAGCTGGCCAGTTCGGCGACGCGGCGCACGCGGGTACGGGGGCTGGGAGGCAGGGCGGTAGTGGTCATGGTGGCAGTCCGGTTGGTTGAAGAAGCAGGCCGCACTATAATCGGCATCTGGCCCTGAAAAAAGATCCAGAACTGATAAATAATTTGGAGCCACTAGGGAGGCGCATGGATTTTGCTTTGCTGCTCGATGCATTCGAGCGCACGCACCGCGAGCGGGGCTGGCCGCGCCAGCGTCTGCTGCATGAATGCCTGCGCGCGGCGATCCGTGGCGGCCAGCTGGCGCCCGGCATGCGGCTTGCCGCCACGCGCGTGCTGGCCGCGGAACTGGGACTGGCGCGCAATACCGTGCTGTACGCCTACGAGCAATTGGCCAGCGAAGGGTTTGTGTTGCCGGACCGGCGCGGCACCGTCGTCGCAGGCAGCGCCGGCATGCCGGAATCCGTGCCGGCGACCGGCAGCAAGGATGGCCTGTCGCGCCGTGCCCGGCATTTGCGCGGCGTGGCAGGACAAGATGTGAATGCGGCGGTGGTGTTTCCCGCCGACGCCATGGGCGCGTTCGCGCCTGGCGTGCCGGCGCTCGATGAATTTCCGCTGGCGCAGTGGCGGCGCATGCTGGACCGCGCGTGGCGCGCGCTGACGCCGCGCCAGCTCAATTACGGCGACCCCGCCGGCGAGCCGCAGCTGCGCATGGCCATCGCCGAGCATTTGCGCGCCGCGCGCGGCGTCGTCTGCGATGCGGGCCAGGTGTTCATCACGGACGGCACGCAGAGCAGCCTGGATGTCTGCCTGCGCGCCTTTGCCGACCAGGGCGATACCTTATGGATCGAGCATCCCGGATATGGCGGCGCGCTGGCGGCGGGCCGTGGCGCCGGCCTGCAGGTGACGGGTATTGCGGTAGACATGGATGGCATCGCCCCGACAGACGACGACTGGAACGCGGCGCCGCCGCGCCTGATCTACACGACGCCGTCGCACCAGTATCCGACCGGCAGCGTGCTCAGTCCCGCGCGCCGCATGGCGCTGCTCGAACGCGCGCGTGCCGCAGGCTCCCTGATCATCGAAGACGATTACGACAGCGAATTTCGCCATGGTGGCCCGCCCCTGGCGGCCATGCAGGGACTGGTGGCCGATGCGCCCGTCGTGTACCTGGGTACCTTCAGCAAGACCATGTTTCCCGCCTTGCGCATCGCCTTTATCGTCGTGCCGGCCGCGCTGGCCGGGGGCTTCGCGCAGATGCAGGCGCAGGGCGCCGCGCGGGGGCGCGTGGCCGAACAGCTGGCGCTGGCCGACTTCCTGCGCAGCGGCCTGTTTGCGCGCCATGTGCGGCGCATGCGCAGGCTGTATCGCCAGCGCCGTGACGCCTTGAGCGAGGCCGTGCAGCGACATGCATGTGGCGGCGCGGCCATCCATGGCGGCACGGCCGGCATGCACCTGGCGCTGCGTTTTCACGATGGCGCATGGGATGACCTGGCGCTGAGCCGGCGCGCCGCGCAGGAGGGCATCGTGGCGCTGGCGTTGTCGGCGCATGGCACGGGCGACAGGGTGGGCGAAGGCGCAGGCTGGAACGGTTTCCTGCTCGGTTATGCGCAAGTGCCGGCCGAGAACATGGATGGCCTGGCGCGCCGCCTGGGCGCGCTGCTTGTGCAAGCTGGCGCGGCTGGACAGGCGAAGCGGGCACAATAGGCCTTTGCCTGGCCGAGGAAGAGGATTGCCCATGATACTGAGCTGGAAAGCCCCTGTTGATTACCATGACAAACTGACCGGTTCCTACGACAAGCAGCATGGCGCGTATGAGACGGCACAATCGAACTTCGACTACCTGGCGCTGCTGCAGGGGACAGCTTATCCGTCCGACATGGACAGGCCGCCCGTGTATTTCATCTGCACCAGGGAAAAGCTCCTGAAGCATGACTGCCTGTGGCTGCTGGGGGACGTGCCGCTGGTCTCGGCCCGCCTGGCCGGGTTTCTCGCCGACGCCACCGGGCAGGATATCGAGCTGATGCCCCCCGCATGCATCATGGCCGGTGGGCAGTTGCTGGACCAGCCGTTTTACATATTGAACGCGGCTCACCAGGTGCAGGTGGTCGACCTGCTGCGTTCAACAGCGGAAACCGATGATGCGGGCAACGTCATCTACTTCACGCGGACGTTTTTGCGCGATGAGGAACTGGCGCCCAGGCATATCGCGAGAGATGCGCAGTCGGGCGACCTGCTGATCTCCAGCGAGTTGGCTGGCCTCATGAAGGCCGCGCGCTTCAACGGCGGCAAGAGCCTGGGGTTTTATCGCGCCGCAGGATATTGGCAGCCTGTCCTGGAGTGAGATCGCATGGCTTCTTACTGCTGCTCCAGCATCCACTGCTTCAAACCGTTAACCCAGTTCTTGGCGGGCAGGTTGAACTGCTTCTTGATGGTGGCGGCGCGTTCGTACAAGTCGCTGAAGTCGAGCGATGGCGATTTTTTGAAGGCCAGCACGACGATGTTTTCATCTTCCATTTCCGCTACCCAGACGACGGCGTCGAAGACCAGTTCCATCGCCTGCAAATTCTTGTCGTAGTTGGGAAAGTCGCCGAAGACATTCGTGCACATGATGCCGTCGTCTGCCAGGCAGTCGAAACAGGCCTGGTAGAACTCGGGCGTGTCGAGCACGGGGCCGCGCGCGTCCTGGTCGTACAGGTCAACTTGCAGCGCGTCGACCGTGCCATGGTTGGCCGGGTCGAGCACGAAGTCGAGCGCATTCATTTCACGCACGTCGAGGCGCGCGTCGTTCGGCGGCAGCGCGAACTGGGCGCCGCAGATGGCGATCACGTTCGGATTGAGTTCGATGGCCGTGACCGTGGCGTCGGGGAAGCGGCGGTAGCTGAATTTGGTCAGTGCGGCGCTGCCCAGGCCCAGTTGCACGATGCGTTTGGGCTGCGTCTTGAACAGCATCCACATCATCATCATTTGCACGTATTCGAGCTCGATGGCGTCGGGCTTGTCCAGGCGCATAGCGCCCTGTACCCACTTGGTGCCCAGGTGCAGATAGCGGATGCCGCGGTGTTCGGTGGTGGTGGCCGGCGGGTGGCCAGGATGGCTGAAGGCGGTGTTGCTGGTGGAGATAAAATCGGTCGTCATGGCGCCAGTGTAGCAGCCACATGAAAAAAGACGCCGCAGCGTCTTTTTGGTGGGGAGCTCAAGACTGCTTGCGGCGGCGCGCCAGGAATCCCAGGATACCCAGGCCGGCCAGCAGCATGCCATACGTTTCCGGTTCAGGAACGGGTGCCAGATTCAAGTTGAAGGTGCCGCCGTAGCTGCCGCCATTGCTGCTGCCCATGACCGTGAGGACCATCGGGCCGTTGAACAGCAGGGTGGTTGGTGCCAGCACTTCGCCCTGGGCGTAACCGAAGACGGTGGGGCCGCCAAAACCGGTCAGCGAGATACTGTTCAGATTGGCGCTGGTGAAGTTGATGGAAGCTGGGTCGCTGCCCGTGACCGACAGGTTGGCAAGGAAGGCTTGCGCGGTCGAACCGAAGGTTGCATCCGGGGTAAAGGTGAACGTATCGGTAAAGGGGCCTAGGGGACTGGGGGTGGCGTTGAAGCCTCCCGTCCACAGGTTGCCGGTGGTGTTGGTCAGGTTGATAGTGTACGACGCAGCATATGCGCTGCCGATGGTTGCAGCGCCCAGTACCGCTGCTGCGATGAGTGATTTCAGTTTCATATTTATCCCCGCGAAAAAACGATTGATGTTTCAAAAAAACCGTGCCGCTCAGATAAATTATCGCCAAGACATTTCATTGTCAATGAGCTATTTTTATATCATTATGCAAACTTAAATAGTTTATTTCTAACATACGGGCATGGCGCTCATCTTGTTGCATTATTAAAAACTATAATTATCAATATTTTACTGAAAAATAATCGCGCGGGATGTGATCTAAAAATCGTTACATCGGGAACTAATTTCTGTCTAGCAAGGGAAGAATCAAAGTCACTGCCAGACCGCCGTCCTCGCGGTTGGCCAGGGTGATGCGCCCGCCATGCGCTTCGGCGATTTCACGCGCCAGCGCCAGGCCCAGTCCAGTGCCGCTGCGTTTGGTGGAATAAAACGGCACCAGTGCATTTTCCAGCACGGCGCCGCTCATGCCCGGCCCCCGGTCGCGCACTTCGATGCGCAGCTGCCCATGCGCCTGGTTGACGTGCAGGCCGATATGCTCTTCCCGTGAACCCGATTCCAGCGCATTTTTGAGCAGGTTGAGCAGCGCTTGCTGCATTTGCGCCGCATCGAACATGGCCGCCTGCGCGGGCGGCGTGCCGTCGAGCGTGAAGGCCGCTTGCGAGGCCAGGCTGTCGAGGAAGGGTTGCCACTCGCACGGCGCCAGGCGCGGTGCGGGCAGCTTGGCAAAGCGCGCATAGCCGAGGATGAAGGTTTCCAGGTGACGCGTGCGCTCCTCGATGGTGGCGAGAATTTGCGGCAGGCGTTCGGTCTGGCCGCGGCGCACCAGCTCGGCGCCGGAATGGGCCAGCGAGGCCAGTGGCGCCAGTGAGTTGTTGAGCTCATGGCTGATGACGCGAATGACTTTTTTCCAGGTCTGCACCTCCTGGCGCCGCAGTTCCAGGGTCAGCTGGCGGAGCAGCAGCAGTTCGTGCTTGCGCCCGTTCAGGCTGAAGCTGCGCCGCGCCAGGTGATACACCTCTTCCTGTTCCCCTTCGCCGCTGGTAAACAGGCCGTCGTTGCGACGCGCCAGCGCTTCGGCCAGGGCCGGCGCCGCTTCGCGCACGATGTCGGCCAGGTGGTGTCCTTCGAGCCGGCGGCCGTGGTGCAGCAACTGGCGCGCGGCCAGGTTGGCGTACACGATGGCGCTGCCTTCGGCCACCAGCAGCATGGCCACCGGCGTGTTTTGCACCATGGTGTCGAGCAGCAGTTCGCGCTGCACCAGGTCCAGGCGCTGCTTGCGCAGCACATCGCCCAGCGCATTGTGGGCCGCTACCAGGTCGGCCAGTTCATCGTTCTGCGGCCAGCGCAAGCTGAAGCCGAAATCGCCGTCCTGGTAGCTGGCGACCGTGCCGCTCAAGGCGCGAAACAGCGACAGCATCGCTTGCAGCTGCGCGCGGATGGTAATGATGGCCACCGGCAGCACGCACAGCAGGGTACCCGCCAGCACCAGCAGCGGCTGGCCAGGCAGGAGATGCGCCAGCAGCAGGGCGATGACTATGCCCAGCACCAGCAAGGTGACGATCAGCGCCGTCCAGCGCGTGAGCAGGGAGAGGCGCATGGGGCGGGATGCCATCAGCCGCGCGCGATGCCCAGGCGTTCCATGCGCCGGTATAGCGCCTGGCGTGACAGCCCCAGTTCCTGCGCTGCCTGCGCCACCACGCCATGCGCGCGCGCCAGGGCGGCGGCGACGCTGTCGCGGTCCGGCTCCGTCGTGGCGGCATCCTGCGGTGCGCGCAGCGATGCTAGTGCCGCCAGTGGCAAGCCCGTTTCCTGCGCCTGGATTACCGGTCCTGCCGTCAGCAGGCTGGCGCGCTGCATGACGTTTTTCAGTTCGCGCACATTGCCCGGCCAGCCGTGCGCCAGCAGGGTGGCCTGCGCCTGCGCATCCAGCGTTTTTTCGCTGCCCAGGAAATGCCGCGCCAGTACCAGGATGTCAAGCGGGCGCTGGGCCAGCGGCGGCAGGCGCAGTTCGATCACGTTCAAGCGGTAGAACAGGTCTTCGCGAAACGTGCCCGCCTTGATCATCGCCGGTAGGTCGGCGTTGCTGGCGCTGATGACGCGCACTTTCACTTGCCGCTCGCGGTTTGAGCCGAGGCGCTCGAAGCGTCCCGTTTCCAGTACGCGCAGCAGTTTCATTTGCCCGGCCAGCGGCAGGTTGCCGATTTCGTCGAGGAACAGCGTACCGCCGTCGGCCGCGTCGAACTTGCCATCGCGTGCGCGGGTGATGCCGGTGTAGGCGCCCGCCTCGGCACCGAACAGTTCCGCCTCGATCAGCTCGACCGGCACGGCGCCGCAATTGAGCACAACGAAGGGACCGTTGGCGACCTGCGAATTGGCTTGCACGATGGCGGCGATGCGTTCCTTGCCGCTGCCGTTTGGGCCTGAAATGAGCACGGGCACGTCGGCGCGCGCCACCTGGCACGCCAGGTGCACCACGCGTTCGGTGGCCGGGTCTTGCCACACCATGCCGCGCAAGTCGAAGTCGTGTTCCAGGGCGTGGCGCTGGCGCTGCTCGGCCACCACGCGCTGGCGCAGCGCGCGGTTGGCCTGCCCCAGTTCCAGCAGGTTCTGCACGCTGGCGATCAGGCGCCGGTCATCCCACGGCTTGGCCAGGTAGTCGGCCGCGCCGGACTTGATCAGGTCGACGGCCGCGTCGAGCTGGGTCCATGCCGTCAGCAGGATCACGGGCAGGTCGGGGTAGCGCGCGCGGATGGCGTGGAACAGCGCACTGCCTTCCTCGCCCGAGGTGGTGTCGGCCGTGAAGTTCATGTCCTGCACCACCAGGTCGATGGCGTGGCGTTCGAGCAGATGCAGGCCTTCCTCGGGCGAGGCGGCGCGCACGGCGTCGATCTCGTGCAGGGAGAACAGCACGTCCAGCGCGATGGCCACGGCGGCATTGTCGTCAATAATCAGTACGGTAGGCATGCGCGCAGCATATCACTCAGGTGCGGGCTCAGGTACTGCGGGTGGCAGTGGCCGGCGAAATGCTGGCCGCGCGCCATGCCGGGCCGTACACCGCGCCCAGGCCCAGCAGCCAGAACACCAGCGCACCGGCCAGCAGATAGCCGGGCGGCAGGCGCGCCATTTCCAGCTGGCTTACCAACAACTGATTCAAGCCCAGCGCCAGCAGCACGCCGCACACTACGCCGACGCTGGTGATCATGAAGTTCTCCGTCAGGAAGTAGCGCAGGATGTCGATGCGGCGCGCCCCCAGCGCGCGTCGCACGCCGATTTGCTTCCTGCGCTGCGTCACCCACAGACTGGCAATGCCGACGATGCCGCTGGCCGTCACCAGCAGCAGCAGGGTCGATACGGCGATCAGCATCCAGGACAGGCCGCGGTCGGCCCGGTAGCGTGACGTGCGGTGCTTTTCCAGCGTATCGGTGCGCACCAGCAGGCGCTCGTTGGTGGAAGTGCGGATGGCTTGCTCGGCCTCTTTCATCAGGCGGTCGCGCTGGCCCGGCTCGGCGCGCACGGCGTACAGCAGCGAGTCGCGCGAACCCGTCAGGCGCGCCGGCAGGATCAGCGAATGCTCGCCCTGCGCGCTGACCTGGCCGACCTGTGTCTGCAACCGCTCCACCACGCCGATCACGCGCATCTCGTCGTCATTGTCACCGGTGCCGTTGAGCAGGGTCTTGCCGACAAAGCTGCTTTCGCCAGGCCAGATCTTTTGCGCCGCGGCGAGCGTCACGATGACCACCTTGGGAAAGATTTCATCGACGTTTTCATCGATTTCCGGCACCTCGTCGGGATGGAAATCACGGCCTTCCACCAGCTTCAGTCCGTATGTCTTGACCAGTGAGTCAGGCGTGAAATACATAGACGTGGTGGCGCTGGCCGTGGGCTGTCCACGCTTGATGGAGACATTGGTGCTGCTGCCGGAACGCGACAGCACGGCCTGCGAGGTCTGCGCCACGGATAGCACGCCGGGCAGGCCGCGCAGCAAGGCGGCCTGGCGTTTCTGGTCGGCCAGCTGGCGCTGGTGGCTACCTTTGTCCATGCTCTGGATATTGACATAAAAGATGTCGTTTTCAGCGGCCACGCCGGTGGGGCGGGCGGCGATCGCCTGGCGCAGGTTAACGATATGCAGGGCATTGGCCAGGATGGCCAGGCTGATGGCGACCTGCACGGCGACGAGTACGGCGCCGGTTTTGCTGCGCATCAGTGCCGACAGGATGGGGCGGATTTCCATGTTGAACCTCATTGCGGTACGGTGAATGTCATTGGGATTTGAGCTGTATCGCCGGCGTCACCTGGCAAGCGCGCCAGGTGGGCAGCAAACCCGCCAGCAGGGCGGCCAGCACGGAAACGGCAAACGTCAGCAGCAGCATCGGGACATCCATGTGCGCCACGGTGCCCAGTTCCTTCGATTGCGAACGCACGACGGCCAGCGCGGCATACGCCAGCAGCAGGCCCAATACGCCGCCGGCCAGGCCGATGACGCCCGTCTCGATCAAGAACTGGCGAAAGATGTCGCGCCGCGTGGCGCCCAGCGCACGGCGGATCCCCACTTCACTGGCGCGTACGGAAAATTTCGCCAGCAGCAGGCCGATGGTATTGACCAGGCATAGCAGCAGGAAGCCGAAGGCCAGCCAGGCCGCCAGCTTGTTGTCGTTGTCGACCACGTTCAGGAAAACCATCCATTCCTTGACGTTGTACAGCGCGTTGGGCGCGTGGCGTGGCATGCGGCCCAGCTTGCGCTGTTCGGCAGCATAGCTGTCGAGATATGCCTGCAGCTCGCCACGCTGGTCGGCGCTTTCCATCTCGAACCAGAACTGCAGCCAGGTGCAGTCCGAGGCCAGGGTGCCCTGGAAGCCGGGGCCGCGTTCGACGCCGCTGCAGGCCATACCACCGTCATGCCGCGTCTCATGGCGGATGGCGCTGGCAAACGGAATGAAGAATTCATCTTCCGTGCCAAAGGCGCCCTTGCTGCCGATGATGCGGTGTATGCGCGGCACGGGATCCCAGTGATCGAGCACGCCGCTGACCAGATATGGCTGTCCCAGCACCATCACGCGCCGTCCCACGGGATTGACCGTACCGAGCAATTTTTCCGCCAGCGATCGGCTCAGCACGATGACGTCGGCGCCGCTGGCGTCATCGGCTTCGCTCCATGGCTGACCATACAGGAAGGGGACCTCGAACATGGTGAAAAAATCGCGCGTGGGCGCCAGGCCCTGGGCCTGGAAGGCGCCGACATCTGTGCGTGCCGGCTCGACCGGGCCGGCCACGCCGTACATGACGGTGCGGCGCACGCCCATCTTGCTGGCCATGAAATTCTTCGCGTCGGTATAGGCCAGCTGCGCCTGGCCGAAGGTGGGCTTGGCACCCGGCACATAACTTTTTAAGGGGACGACGTCGATCATCGGCACGAACATGCGGTCGCTCTTGCGCGGCAGCGGATCGCCGGACATGGCGTGCAGGATGGTGACGGTGGAGACGCTGGCGGCGACGCCGACGGCCAGCGTCAGTATCATCAGTGCAGTCAGGGCGCGGTTGCGGCGCAGGCTGCGCAGGCCCAGCGTGAAATAGTAGCGGAACATGTTCTCTCCTTACGCGGTCACGGCGTGCTGCGGCCTGGCCGACAACGTGGCGCCGTGTTGCACCAGGTCCGACACCTGGCCGTCGATGATGTGCACATTGCGCTGGCTGCGCAGCGCCAGTTCCGGATCGTGCGTGACCATCAGGATGGTGGTGCCTTGCGCATTGATTTCTTCCAGCAGCTCCATCACGCCGCGCGCCATCTGCGTGTCCAGGTTGCCCGTCGGTTCATCTGCCAGCAGCAGCTTGGGCGAGCCGGCCAGCGCGCGCGCGATCGCCACGCGCTGCTGCTGGCCGCCTGACAATTCGGCCGGATAGTGTTTCATGCGCGACGCCAAGCCGACCTTGGCCAGCGCCTCCTCGATGCGTTCCTTGCGTTCGGCGCGATTGAAGCCCCGGTAGCGCAGCGGCACGTCGACGTTGTCGAACAGCGACAGGTCGGGAATCAGGTTGAAGCCCTGGAAGATGAAACCGAGTTTTTCATTGCGCAGGCGCGAACGGGCATTGTCGTCCATGCCCCTGACGTTGACGCCGTCGAGTATGTATTCACCGTCGGTGAATTCCTCGAGCAGGCCGGCGATGTTCAGAAAGCTCGTCTTGCCCGAGCCGGACGGCCCGGTGACGGTGACGAATTCGCCTTGTTGCACATGGATGTCGAAGCCGCGCAGCGCGTGCGTTTCGATCATGTGGGTACGATAGACTTTGCTCAGGTTTTGCATGCGCAGCATGGAGAGGCCTCTTGTAGAGTGAAATGAAGGAAATTCAGTTGAGCGACACGCGTGCGGCGTTCGCGAAGTTTTCCGTGCCGGCGACCACCACCTTGTCGCCCAGTTTCAAGCCGTCGAGGATTTCCACGGCCGAGACACTGGTCGCGCCCAGTTTGATCGGCGTGCGGATGGCCACGCCGTCGCGCACGACGTAGGCGAAACGGCCACCTTCGGCTTCGACGAAGGAGCCGCGCGCCAGCATCAGCACATTCGGTTTTTCATCGATCAGCAGGCGCGCCGCCACGCGCTGGTTTTGGCGCAGGCCGGCCGGCTGCGCGCCATCGAAACGCACGCGCGCCAGCACCTGGTTTTTCACCACTTCGGGCGACAGCGCCGACAACTTGCCGCTCGCCTTGATGACGCCCGTTTCGATCTCGGCGCGCATGCCCAGGCCCATGTCGGCGACATAGGTTTCAGGCACCTCGAGCTCGACTTCCAGCTGCGACAGGTCGACCAGGGTCATCAGGGCCGTGTTGGCTTGCACCACGCTGCGGTTGGCCACCGACAGGGTGCCGATAAAGCCGTTGACGGGCGCGCGCACGGTCAATTCATCCACCCTGCGCTGGGCGTTGTCGCGCACCAGGCGCTGGCGTTCGAGTTCATTGCTTTTCGTTTTCAGGGCCAGGGTCACGTCTTCCCCCTCCAGTCCTGCCGCCTGGGAAGCGTGCTTGCTGCGGATGTCGGCCGAATTCAAGGCATCCTTGGCCTTCTGGTAATCGATCTTGGCGATGATGCCGACCTGCGCCACGCTTTCATAGCGTTCCAACGTGCGCTGTGCCGACAGGCGCTCGATTTCGGCCGTATCGGCTTCACGCCGCGCCAGCAGTTTTTGCTTCTTGGCCAAAATCTGCTGGCGCGCCACTTCCGCCTCCAGCTGCTGCACGCTCGATTGTTCGCGCTTGAGGGCGTCGGACAGGTCCGGCGACTCCAGCACGGCCAGGATGTCGCCTTTCTTCACGGTGTCGCCCGCTTTTGCTTTCAGCGTGACAGTGGCCACCGTGGTCGAATACAGCGTCGGGCTGATCGAGGCGACCACGCGGCCAGTGACGGCGGCGTCGCGGATCAGGGTGCCGCGCGTGACGTCGGCGATGCGCAGGCGGCTGCTGTTGACGGAATGCTCGCTGTTGCGCCAGCCGGCAACGACAGCGATGGCGGCGCCGATGACGATGACGGCGCCGGCCAGCACCAGGGCGCGTTGCTTGTGGCGCTGGCCCGGCGGGGCGGACAGTACGGCGTCTTGGGAGGAAGTATCGCGGATCATGGTCAGGTCTCGTGAAGGATGCCTTTTCCAATGCATGATCCGTGCCAGTTATTAAGTCGTTGATTTGACTGGAAAAAAATTCGGGCGTCCGCTTGTCCGCCGTGTCCGCGCCGTCCAGCATGTCCGTTCGCGCAGGTTGCACTTGATAAATTGGCAATCGCCTGCATCTGCTGTGACGACTCTTTTTTGACTCCCCCCAGGCGCCATGCATCCATTTCTCCAGCATCTTTTCCCTGCCCGTGCCTCTGCGCCGCCGCTCGATTACCCTTTCTCACGCGGCGACGTGGCGATGCTGCAGCGGCTGACGGGCGCGGCGCCATCGCTCGATGGCCAGACCTGGAACGAGCTGCTGCTCGACCAGTATGCGGCGCAGCTGGCGCGCGAGACCAGCATCTTCGGCCAGCAGGAGCTGCATCGGCGCTTGAGCGGTGGTCAGGCCGATCCTGCCTCCATTGCGCGCGTCCGGCGATTGCTGGACGATCCGGCCCGGGCGACCAGCTTGCAGCGCGCCTGCCTGCCCTTGCGTCAGGCCGATACGGAAGTGAGCGAGACCCTGTTCGGTGCGGCGCTGGTATCGGCACCCTGGTGGAGTGCCTGGCTATGGCTGGTGCCGCTGGCCCTGTTGCTGGCCATCGCCGCCAGCTGGCTGGTGGGTTGGCCAGCGTTGTTTTGCGTGCTGGCTGCCTGTGTTGCGCTGATGACCGTGCAGGTGCGTTTTTACGAAAGCGCCAAGCTATGGGAACGTACGCTCGATACCTTGCGCCACCTGCTGAAAACCCGTGCCGCGCTGGCGCGGCTCGATGTGCCGGCAGCCTTGCCATTGGCTGCCGGCGGCGCGCAAACGGCCAAGCTGACGCGCGCCATCGAGCGCTCGCTGCTGCGTTACCTGCCTTTCGTCGATATGCTGCTGGTCGAGTATGGCGACTGGCTCCTGCTGAAAAACGTCAAGCGCTACTTCCGCACGCGCCAGCTGGTGGCGCAGCAGCTGCCCTTTTTGCGCGACAGCTTTATCCAGGTGGCCCAGCTGGAAGCGGACCTGGCGCTGGCGCGGCAGCTGCGTGCGGCGCCCGTGTTTTGCTGGGCCGGCACTGCGGCGCCGCGCGCGCTGGCCTTGCAGGGCATGCTGCATCCCTTGCTGGAGAACGCCGCGCCGTTGTCGTTCGGCGTGCAAGGCAAGGGGGGCTTCATCTCCGGCCAGAACGGTATCGGCAAGAGCACCTTGCTGCGTTGCATAGGCTTGAACCTGGTCTGCGCGCGGGCCTTTGGCTTTTGTCATGCGGACAGCGCTGATGTGCCGCGCCTGGCCGTGTATGCGAGCATGCAGAATGAAGACTCTCTCGATGGCGGCGAAAGTTTATATATCGCTGAATTGCGGCGCGCGCGCGAATTGCTGGCGCTGGCCGAGGGCGGCGCACCGGCGCTGTTCCTGATCGACGAGATTTTCCGCGGCACGAACCACCTCGAATCGGTGGCGGTGGCCGCCGCCGTGCTGCATTCCCTGGCCGCGCGCCATTTGGTCATCGTCTCGTCGCACAACCTGGTGCTGGGGCCGCTGCTGGAAGACTGCCTGGCGCCATGGTGCGTGCGCCGCGATGACGCCGGCCTGCTGCTGCTGGCGCCCGGCGTGCTGCAGGCCACGAATGGCATCGCCCTGCTGGCGCAGCGCGGTTTTGACGCCGCTATTGCGGACAAAGCCGGGCGCGTCTTCGACTGGCTCAGCACGCACATGGCGCAACCGGCCGATTGCGGCGGCGTGCTCGAACGGGCTTGATGACCGCGCGCTATTTTTCTTGCTTTTCCGGCGTGCTCTTGTCGATCACTTCGCGGCAATCGCCACGAATGATGGCGTTGTCGTAATTGGTCCAGCCGTAGCTGTCGACATAGCGCTTGTGCTGCTTGAAGCGGGGGCTGGCGATGCTCCATTCGGGCTGTTCGCCGGCAAAACGGATGTCGCCCAGGTCGAGCAGGGTGTGGAACATGTTTTCCGTCGACAGGCGTGCCTTTTGATGGCGCTGCAGCTGCGTCACCTTGTCCGGATAGCGCTGCTGGAATTGCGGCGAGTACCAGACGAAGGCGGGCACGTGGAATTCGTACTGCGTGTTATGTCCATGGAAGGCCAGGCGGCAGGTGCCGTCGTACAGGGTCTGGCCATGGTCGGCCACGTAGACGAGCGAGCTGCGCAGGGCAGTGCGCTGGCCATCGTCCTTCAGCATGCCGATCACGTTCGACAGGAACCAGTCCGTGTACAGGATGGAACTGTCGTAGCTGTTGTTCAGCTGTGGCTTGATGGCCGTGTCCGTGTAGACGGGCTTGTAGACGCCGAACAGCGACGGCTGCCACTTGTCGAATTGCTTGGGGTAGCGCTGGCTGTAGTTCCAGTGGCTGCCCAGCGTGTGCAGCACGATGAGTTTTTTCGGTGCCGGGTCGGCCAGCGCGTTCTTGAACGGATCGAACAGGATCTGGTCGAAATTCGAATTGTTGGTAAAGCCGCCCAAATTCAGGAATTGCACCACGTCCGCTTCCTTGGCAAACACTGACACGGGCGTGTCGAACTGGCCGAACGAGATCTGGTTCGACAGCCAATAGGTCTTGAAGCCCGCTTCCTTGTAGGCGGTGAGGAAGGATTTTTCCGAGAACCCATCCTTGAGGCTTTGCGTGGCCGGCTTGCGCGAGATGATGACGGGCACCGACAGGCGCGTAGCGGAAACGGCCGTGATGACATCGGCCAGCGGCACCAGGTTGCTTTCCTGTTTCAGCAGGGGATTGGTGTCGCGCTCGTAACCGTTCAGGCTCCAGCGGTCGTAGCGCGACGATTCGCCGATCACCATGACCACCACTTCCGGATGGGGATCGGGATGTTGCTGGTGCGCGCCGAAACGGAAGCTGCTGCTTTTCTGTCCCAGCTCGGCCAGGTATTTGCGCTCCTTGTAGAAATCGAAGCCGCGCGCGGCCAGGCCGAAGGGCCAGGAATTGCTGACGGTGTCGAAGGCGTAGGGCAGGCGCGCCCAGTGGGGCAGGCTGGGCCAGCCCAGGCCCGTTTCATCGGCGCCGGCGATGCTGGCGTTCTCCGGCTTGCTGCTCTCGTCGTCTTCCTCTGTCGCCTCGTCGTCGGCCGAGCTGGCATCGCCGAAGCCGGAGGCGCCCGCCTTGGCGCTGGCCGCCGGCGTGCTGGCTTTGGCCGGCGCGCCGGCGCGATGCAGGGCCTTGGCGTCGAAACCGAATTCGTAGCCATACCACCAGAAGCCACCCAGCAGGACCAGCAGCAGGAAGGCGACCGGGCGCGTCTTGCCAGTCCAGTTCAGGTCGCGCGTGCGCGTGGCCGCCAACCAGCTGACAGCACACCAGGCGATCACGCCCAGCATGACAGCGCCCATCAGCCACACTTTTTGTCCCAGGAATTCCATCGCTTCCTTGGGGCTGGTTTCGAAGATGATGCCCAGGTGGTGCGTGGAAATGCCCTGGCCGTAGAAGATGAACAGGTAGATTTCCGTCGGCAGGGCCAGGAAGGCGGGCACCAGCAGCCAGTGGAAATACGCGGGGCGCTGGAACACGCTCCAGACGGTCAGCCAGGCCAGCAGCTCGAAGGTGAGCATCTGCCAGGGATGTTCGAGTGCACGCCCCAGCAGCGTGGGAACGAAGGGCACGGCCGTCAGCAAGGCATACGTCAGGAGCAGGAACAGATTGGCGGGGCGAAGCAAAGTGCGCATAAAGGAGGGCAGCGAAAAATGTCCGCTATTATCAATCCTTTTCTTGTCTTGCGGTCATACAAGAATACGCGCGTCCGATACTTGGCCACAGGGAAAGAATGCCAAATCATCAATCGCTCCGGCACGCCGGCGCCCGCGCTCTGCGGCCAAAGATTATTCAAAATGCCACAAAAATGCCGGTTTTTTGCCTTTTTTTATAGCAAAAAGCGGTAAACTGATTGACCCCCTGTAACACAAGGTCTAGACTAGCGAGTTCTCGATTTTATTCTGCTCATCGTTTACGTATTGCTTGGCACTTTTTGGCCGCTCCTGATCGAGTGGCTGCGGGCGCCTCCGGTGCGCAGTAGATGAAAGCGGGACGAGGTTTTAGTCGCCGGGCATCTTGCCCGGGTTATTAATCGTAGTTTTTTGTTGGATTTATAACGATGCCAACCATCAATCAATTGATTCGCAATCCACGTGTCGCTTTGACCGTGAAGAGCAAATCGCCGGCGCTGGAAAACAGCCCGCAAAAACGTGGCGTCTGCACACGTGTTTACACCACGACTCCAAAGAAGCCTAACTCGGCTCTGCGTAAAGTCGCTAAAGTTCGCCTGACCAATGGTTTCGAAGTCATTTCGTACATTGGCGGTGAAGGCCATAACCTGCAAGAGCATAGTGTTGTGCTGTTGCGCGGCGGTCGCGTCAAGGATTTGCCGGGTGTGCGTTACCACATGGTTCGCGGTGCCCTGGATACCCAAGGCGTTAAAGACCGTAAGCAATCGCGTTCGAAGTACGGTACCAAGCGCGCTAAAGCAGGCAAGAAGTAATAAGTTGTACGCAGCAAACCCAAGTTTCGCTCAGTGGCAACTAGCTAAGTGAATGTAGTCGACCGCATCTGGTCGAGTAAGTGGAAGACTATGATGGTCGTCCGCGAGTGTGCGAAGAACGCGCGCTCAACTGAAGATTGAAAGGAATTGATATGCCACGTCGTCGTGAAGTACCCAAGCGCGAAATTTTGCCAGATCCAAAATTCGGCAACACTGATGTCGCTAAATTTGTAAACGTGCTGATGCTGTCCGGTAAGAAATCGGTTGCAGAAAACATCATCTACGGTGCTTTCGAGCACATCGCAGCAAAATCGGGCAAAGATCCGCTCGAAGTTTTTGCTACCGCAATCAACAACGCCAAGCCGCTGGTTGAGGTGAAATCCCGTCGCGTCGGTGGTGCAAACTACCAGGTGCCGGTCGAAGTTCGCCCAGTCCGTCGTATGGCGCTGTCCATGCGTTGGTTGCGTGAAGCTGCTAACAAGCGCAGCGAAAAATCGATGCCACAACGCCTCGGCGGTGAGCTGATGGAAGCGGCTGAAAGCCGCGGCGGCGCGATGAAAAAACGCGACGAAGTCCATCGTATGGCTGAAGCGAACAAAGCGTTCTCGCATTTCCGCTTCTAATATAAAGCCAGCTACCGCAAGGTGGCTGTCAAGCATCTGTTGTTCGAGGCCGGGCTCATTTTTGCAAAAAAATGCTGCTCGGTTTTGTCCATTCATTTAGGATTAATTATGGCCCGCAAGACCCCCATTGAGCGCTACCGCAATATCGGTATCTCCGCTCACATCGATGCAGGTAAGACGACCACCACCGAGCGCGTTCTGTTCTACACGGGCGTGAACCACAAGCTGGGCGAAGTCCATGATGGCGCTGCCACCACCGACTGGATGGCGCAAGAGCAAGAGCGCGGCATCACGATTACCTCGGCTGCTGTTACGTGCTTCTGGAAGGGCATGGCAAACAATTTCCCTCCACATCACATCAACATCATCGACACCCCAGGTCACGTTGACTTCACCATTGAAGTAGAACGTTCGATGCGCGTGTTGGATGGCGCCTGCATGGTTTACTGTGCAGTCGGCGGCGTGCAGCCACAATCGGAAACGGTTTGGCGTCAGGCTAACAAGTACAAAGTGCCACGTCTGGCCTTCGTGAACAAGATGGACCGTACCGGCGCCAACTTCTTCAAGGTCTACGATCAGATGCGTTCGCGCCTGAAGGCCAACCCAGTGCCTATCCAGATGCCTATCGGCGCTGAAGACCTCTTTACCGGTGTTATCGATCTGGTCAAGATGAAAGCGGTCATCTGGGATGACGCTTCGCAAGGCATGAAGTTTGAATACGGCGAAATTCCTGCCAACCTGGCTGCTGAAGCTGCCAAGTGGCGCGAAAACATGGTTGAGGCCGCTGCTGAAGCGTCCGAAGAACTGATGAACAAGTACCTGGAAGAAGGCGAACTGTCGGAAGCCGAGATCAAGGCTGCTCTGCGTCAGCGTACCATCGCCAGCGAAATCGTTCCAATGCTGTGCGGTACCGCCTTTAAAAACAAGGGCGTACAAGCAATGTTGGACGCGGTGATCGAGTATCTGCCATCGCCAATCGACATTCCACCTGTCCCAGGTCTGGACGAGGACGAGCAGCCAGTTGAGCGCGCAGCCGACGACAATGAGAAATTCTCGGCATTGGCGTTCAAGATCGCAACCGATCCGTTCGTGGGTCAGTTGTGCTTCATCCGCTGCTATTCGGGCACGTTGAATTCGGGCGATTCGGTCCTGAACTCCGTGAAGCAGAAGAGAGAGCGTATTGGCCGTATCGTGCAGATGCAAGCCAATGAGCGCGAAGAAATCAAGGAAATGCGCGCTGGCGACATCGCTGCCGTCGTGGGTCTGAAAGACACCACCACTGGCGATACGCTTTGCGACGAAAAGGCAAGCGTGGTTCTGGAGCGCATGGTCTTCCCTGAGCCGGTGATTTCGCAGGCAGTCGAGCCAAAAACCAAGGCCGACCAGGAAAAAATGGGCCTGGCGCTGAACCGTCTGGCAGCAGAAGATCCATCGTTCCGCGTGCGTACCGATGAAGAATCGGGCCAGACCATCATCGCCGGTATGGGCGAGTTGCATCTGGACATCATCGTTGACCGCATGAAACGCGAATTCAACGTTGAAGCGACCGTCGGCAAGCCACAAGTGGCTTACCGCGAAACGATCCGTAAAGTGTGCGAAGAGTCGGAAGGCAAATTCGTCAAGCAATCGGGTGGTCGTGGTCAATACGGTCACGTGGTTCTGAAGATCGAACCGCAAGAACCGGGCAAGGGCTTCGAATTCGTTGACGCGATCAAGGGCGGTACCGTTCCTCGCGAATACATCCCTGCAGTTGAAAAAGGTGTGCGCGACACGCTGACTTCGGGTGTGATGGCTGGTTACCCAGTTGTTGACGTGAAAGTCACGCTGTTCTTCGGTTCGTACCATGATGTTGACTCGAACGAAAATGCATTCCGCATGGCCGCTTCGATGGCATTCAAAGATGGCTGCCGCAAAGCATCGCCAGTCATCCTGGAGCCGATGATGGCCGTGGAAGTGGAAACACCGGAAGACTACGCCGGTACCGTGATGGGCGATCTGTCGTCGCGTCGCGGCATGGTACAAGGTATGGATGAAATTGCTGGTGGTGGCGGCAAGATCATCAAGGCCGAAGTGCCTCTGTCGGAAATGTTCGGTTACGCCACATCGTTGCGTTCGTCGACCCAAGGTCGTGCGACTTACACGATGGAATTCAAGCACTATGCTGAAGCACCTAAGCATGTGACTGAAGCAATCGTAAGCTCGAAAGCTAAGTAATAGAAGTTCCGGGCCGGCTTTCACGAGAATGCCGGTCCCTACATTTAAATCATTGTTCTAAGGAAGAATAAAATGGCAAAAGGTAAATTCGAACGGACCAAGCCGCACGTCAACGTCGGCACCATCGGCCACGTCGACCACGGTAAAACCACGCTGACCGCTGCAATCGCAACGGTTCTGTCGAAG
>NZ_JBNYXZ010000031.1:0-34774 GCF_051380935.1 Janthinobacterium algoris
TCGAGGGTGTCAACAACCGCATCAAAGTTATCAAGCGGATGGCTTACGGTTTCCGGGACTCGGCATACTTCTTCCTCAAAATCAAGGATGCGTTCCCCGGCAAAGTGCGATGAACCTTTTTTTTCGTCCGTGGCTGCCCAATTGTAAAATTGCCGCTATTATTCGACCTATGAACGCCGACCCTCTTGAAATCCAAAAATTCAGTGAGCTGGCCCACCGCTGGTGGGACCCCACTTCCGAGTTTCGTCCCCTGCACGAAATTAACCCCCTGCGTCTGGAATGGATCAACGCGAAAGTGCCGCTGGCCGGCAAGCGCGTGATAGACATCGGCTGCGGCGGCGGCATCCTGGCCGAATCGATGGCCCGCAAGGGTGCCGACGTGACGGGCATCGATCTGTCCGACAAGGCCCTGAAAGTGGCCGACCTGCACAGCCTGGAATCGGGCGCCAAGGTACGCTACAAGCTGATCGCCGCCGAAGCCATGGCCGAGGAAGAGCCGGGCCAGTACGACGTCGTGACCTGCATGGAAATGCTCGAGCACGTGCCGGACCCCGCCGCCATCGTCAAGGCCTGCGCCACCCTGGTCAAGCCGGGCGGCCACATCTTCCTGTCGACCCTGAACCGCAACCCGAAAGCGTATCTGTTCGCCATCCTGGGCGCCGAATACCTGCTGCGCCTGCTGCCGAAAGGTACGCACGACTATGACAAATTCATCACCCCGGCCGAACTGTCGCAATATGCGCGCAGCGCCGGCCTGGACATCAACAGCATGCGCGGCATGGGCTACAATCCGCTGACCAAGATTTACTCACTTAATAGCGATACCAGCGTCAATTATCTGGTGGCCTGCACCCGGCCGCTGTAACCATCACGCACAATAAAGGCGGCTGCGGCCGCCATTTTTCATTCCTACTTGACACACTTTTGCCCGCCATGATCATCACAGACCATCTGCCAGCCCCGCGCGCCATCCTGTTCGACCTCGACGGCACCTTGGCCGACACCGCGCCCGACCTGGCAGCGGCCGTCAACCTGCTGCGCGCGCGCGCCGGCCTGGCGCCAACCCCGTATGAGATCCTGCGCCCCACGGCCTCGGCCGGCGCGCGCGGCATGATAGGCGCGTCGTATGGCATTGGTCCAGGCGAAAGCGGCTATGAAGCCCTGAAAGATGGCTTCCTGAACAATTACGAAGCAGCACTGGCCGTGGAAAGCCGTCTATTTGACGGCATCCCCGCCATGCTCGACGGCTTGCAAGCGCTGGGCCTGGCCTGGGGCGTGGTCACCAACAAGGCGGCCCGTTTCACCGACCCGCTGGTGGGCCAGATCGGCCTGGGCGCCGCCGGCTGCGTGATCTCGGGCGACACCATGGCGCACCCGAAACCGCACCCCGCCCCCTTGCTGGAAGCGGCGCGCCGCCTGGACCTTGCGCCGGAAGACTGCTGGTACGTGGGCGACGACCTGCGCGACATCCAGGCCGGCCGCGCCGCCGGCATGCGCACGGTCGCCTGTGCCTGGGGCTACTGCGGCGCCGTCGAACCACAACACTGGAATGCCGACCATTTGCTGGACACGCCACTGACCCTGCTGGAGCTGGTCAGTGCGGTGGTGAAGGCGGCGCAGGCGCGGCAGTTGGCGGCGTAAATCGGTGCCCGCTTGATCTGACGCGCCAACAAACGAATGCATCATGCAAGAGTGTGCAGATTGCGCTACAATGAAGGTTCTGTGGGGACGACCTGGTTTCGACGTGGGTTGCAAAGCAGCGCAGGGCATACCGAGGGCGGGCTACCTCGTAAATACAACCTGAAAAAACTTAACTGCAAACGATAACTCGTACGCACTGGCAGCTTAATTGCTGTTAGCTCTAGAACACCTCGTCCCTGGGGTGGGCCGTTAAAAGCTCTAGAGTCATTTACAGGGACTCGTCGTATGCTGGGTTACTTAGCGTCCGACTAAATAATAGGTAACTCGCTTGCCCATAACGTGCACATCCGTGCTGGCTGAGTTAAATTAAATGATAGTGCTAAGTATGTAGAACTGTCTGTAGAGTGCTTGCGGACGCGGGTTCGATTCCCGCCGTCTCCACCACTGAATAAATAAAAGGGCTTCCCCGTTTTGGCGGGGAGGCCCTTTTTATTTATTCCATGCATGCAGAGCGCGAGCATCAAATCCGCGTCCGGTACGGGCGCGGGGGTTTTGCGGGACTTCCGCGAGCGCAGCTCGGCGCCGCAAAACCGGGTTGCGCTTGCAAGCGCAACCCTCTCCGATTCTTCTGGCTAGGTTTTGCGCCGCAGGCGATTTTTCCAAACTACAACATCAACTGCTCAGGCCGTGTACGAATGGCGGACCTGACCCTCGCCCCCCAAGTTTGCATACATGCAGGCTATCTTGCTTTTGTGGAGCGAGTAGCCAAGCTGGTCTTGACAGCTACGCCGCCCGCAAACCACTTCGCCTTCTTCTCAAACTCAAAATTCCAAGTCTTATACGATTTTTTACAGTGCCTAAAGGTTCAGCCACCATCATTGCAACTTCTGAGTGACTCAAGCCGGTGTAATAAGAAAGGTAAATCGCTTCCATTTGAGAACCATTAAGTTTTCGCAAATATTTCATTATAAGCATTGAAGACTGCTTCTCCGTTAATACCGCGTCGGGCTCAAGGGAATTACTTGGCTCTTCCTCTTTATTGCTATCTTGCAATACTTCAGCATTTGAATAAAACTTTGAATTCCTTAAAGCATCCAAAGCTTTATTCTTGACGATTGTTCGCATCCATGTCACAGGACTACCTCTATCGGCATTATAAGAGTTAGCTTGTAGCCAAATACTCGTAAATGTTTCCTGCAGCACCTCTTCAGCAAGGTGTTGATTTCTAACAATTTTATACGCATAAAATAATAAATGCTTACTTGAAGCATCGTGAAGCATCCGGAAAGACTGCATATCATTTTTTTCAATCCAATAAGCAAGGTCGGAATTCTTATTTTCCCCTGCAGGAATAGAGTCAAATTCCACATGAACCTCGCAAAGAATTGAAATTATTTTATGCAACAAGAATATTTATCAATTTATAAAAAATAAAATAAATATCGCAATCCAATTACAATGAAAAATTATTTCCTTCCGTCAAGGTAAAGCATACTGGTTCGTCCTGGACAAATGTTCACGGTTTGTAACAACTTGAAATTAATACTCAAAATATTATGTACGCTTGCGTACATAATATTTCGAATAAGATTTACTAAAACGAAATCTTTCTTATTAGGGAAGCGCTGATTTATTCATCTGGCACCGCTCCCTGAGGCGGTACAACCTGAGACAATATCGGTATCGCCACCGTCCGCTTTCGACCATGCTAAAGAGTTTTTCCGACCTTGAATACGCCGCAAAAAAGAAACTGACGCGACGCGATCGCTTCCTGGCCGAAATCGATAGCGTGACCTCGTGGGACAAGCTGCACAAACTGATCGAGCCGTTCTATCCGAAGGTCGAAGGCGCTAGTCGTCTCCCAACCGGGCTGGAGCGCATGCTGCGCATAGACGTGGCCCTGCAGTGCTTCGGCTTGTCGGACGAAGGCACCGAAGACGCGATCTACGACAGCCAATCCATTCGCGCCTTTGTCTGCATTGATCTGGGCCGCGAGTCGACGCCACGCTGATCGCCGCGCCGCCGTCGACAAAGAACAAGGACGGCAAGCGTGATCCAGAGATGCACCAGTCGAAAAAGGGCAATGACTGGCACGCCACAGCGCCACGACCGCCATGCACCACAGCCCGGAGCGCCACCACAGCCACGCATGGCGCGCATCGCGCACTCCCAGGCCGATGCAGGTCAAGGCTTCCCGCCAGGCCAGTAACCAGGTTTGCAATGGTTGTGTCACGCTAGTGCTTACTGCGCAATGAAGGGGCGGACACGTCGATCCGTATGTTGCCGATTTCACAGGGACAAGGCTGGCGCAAGCGCAGTGCAGGATGCAGGGCACAGCTGACGCCGGCTCTCACCATTCAAAAATGGCTATCGAAACGCAAAAACAGTCGCAAGCTGCTCGGCGCTTTCGTGAGCAGATTCATA
Organism: Janthinobacterium algoris; assembly: GCF_051380935.1. Lineage (NCBI taxonomy): Bacteria > Pseudomonadati > Pseudomonadota > Betaproteobacteria > Burkholderiales > Oxalobacteraceae > Janthinobacterium > Janthinobacterium algoris. The sequence continues at coordinate 4,066 of NZ_JBNYXZ010000031.1, forward strand.
ACAGACCTGATTTCTCCCGGATGCCTTGGCCTTGTACAAGGCCTTATCAGCGAGCTCAACCAGTTCCACTGCCTGATTTTTCAGATGCACCGGCACAAAAGCCGCCACGCCGATACTCACTGTCACGACGCCAAGAGAATTGCCGGTATGAGCAATGCCCATGGATTGCACGGCATTGCGCAAACCTTCCGCCACCGCCAATGCGCCGGCCAGATCCGTGCCCGGCAATAAAACCACCATTTCTTCACCACCGTAACGCGCCGCAAGGTCGCCTGGCCGGCGCATGCTATAGGCCATCACCTTGCCAATTTTTCTCAGGCACTCATCACCGGCCACATGGCCATAGATATCGTTGTATTGCTTAAAGAAATCGACATCGATCAAGACCAGTCCCAGAGCGCTTTCTTCGCGCTGCGCACGGCTGAACTCGGCGCTTAGCGACTGATCGAAATGGCGCCGGTTCGCCAGACCAGTCAAGCCGTCCTGATTGGCAAGGCGGGCCAAGGTTTCATTGATCAACTCCAGCTCATTACGCGCCTCCAGCAATCCCGCCTCGCTCTTGACCCGCAAATCGATTTGCCGCACCACGCGGTATCCGATGAATGCAATCAGCAGCACCAATACCCCACCCACTGCATTTTGCAAGACCGCGTCTAGGCGCCACTCGGCCAGCACTTCATCCTGTGACAATGCGGCAGAGACCACCAGCGGGTATTCCTCGATTCTTCGGTAGCTATTGATACGCGTCACGCCATCGACGCGCGACTTGATCACGGCCGTTCCGACCGGGCTTTTGGGCAAATAATCACGAAACACGGGGAATTGTGAAATATCGCGTCCCAGCAAACTTTCATCGAATGGCCGCCTCAATAAGAGTATGCCGGCTCCATTCGCAATGAAAATAGCGCCCTTTTCCCCTATCGAAAAACGTTCATAAAACAGCCTGAAATAATTCATATTGATGGTCGCCAGCACCACACCGCCGAAACTTCCGTCAGGCATATTGATCCGCCGCGACACGGTAACAATCCAGTCCCCCGTTGATTTGCTGCGCACGGGAGGACCGACATAAGGCCCTCGCTCATCATGCGTTCGATGATATTTGAAATAATCTCGATCAGAATTGTTCAGATTATTCAACAACGTTTTCTGAGAATTCACCAGCCAGCTGCCATCTTTGGCATAGATGAAGATACCGTGTAACTGGGGCAGCTCGGCGACACGGGTGACCAGCAATTTGTGAATACGGGCCAAATCAAGATCGGAAACACCATCTGTCTCCACCCGCTCCAGCAGTCCGACCAACACCGTATCAGCCTCTTTAATCGTGTCATATGCATGCTGGGCAACAGACTGTGCCAGATTGGAGCTTTCACGCGCGGCTTCGTGCAATTGCACTTCCCGCGCGCGCAAGGTCATCCATAACTGGATTGCCAGGAGGGACAGGCACACCAGTACAACAAATGAAATGGCCAGCGGCAGCAAGGAAAAACCCCGGAAATCCGCTCCCAGCAGTCGCGGCGGCAGGCTGCGTGACCTGATCATAGATACCCTCACGGATTGATAGCCGGCAAAGTGTGCACCAAATAGATGGCAACATATTCACCTATTGTCACAAACAAGATATAAAAAATTCACCACACTTGCTGCGCAACATGCCTTCGCCGTCATGACAGCGAAGACTGCCGGCTTCAGCTTGCGATTGTTTGCCATACTGCCATTCCAGATGCAACGGAATGGGGAACAATTCAGCTCCCCATCCATTCCAGCAAGAACCCTCGCAACGTCCTGCACATGCACAATGCGCCATCCATCGCGTCAACGGCGTACACTGGCTTCTCTTCCATCAACGCATTGGTCCATCGTGAAACTATCGCTCTTTATTACCGATCATCTGGAGCAGATCCTGGAGGAGTGGGAACTCTTTGCCAGCTCGCTTGCCATTCCTGGAGCCGCCATCTCGAAAGCAGAATTACGCGATCATGCCAAGCAGATGCTGGAAACCATCGTGCGCGACATGGACGTCATCGAGAACGCGGCGCAGCGAAAAAAGAAATCAACCACAGGCGTGTCGGAAATAGCGGGCAAGGAAACGGCAGCCGCAACGCATGGTTCGCTGCGCCAGCAAATTGGCTTCACGCTGCCGCAGCTGACGGCGGAATTTCGCGCGATGCGGGCCAGCGTTCTGCGACTGTGGATGGCACAGGTGACAGTGACGTCAAAATTGGCGATAGAAGACATCCTGCGCTTCAATGAAGCGATAGACAAGGCGTTGCAGGAATCGGCCATACGCTATTCGCAGCAGAGCGACCGCACCCGCAATACCTTTCTCGCCATTCTCAGCCACGATCTGCGCAGTCCGCTGACCACCATGACGATGGCAGGCGCGCTGCTGAGCAGGCCGAGCGCGAACCCCTCTTCCACGGTAGAGATCGGCGCACGGGTTGCGCGCAGCGCGGCCGCTATGACAACCATGGTGAACGATCTGCTGGAATTTGCCAGGACGCAGCTGGGCGGACATATGCCCTTCTCCCCTTCCTTGGGCGATATCGGGGAAATCTGCAAGACGGCCGTCGAGGATGCCTCGGCCGCTCACCCGAAATGCAAGTTTGAACTGAGCACCTCGGGCGAGATGATCGGCGACTTCGATGCGCCCCGCCTGGCCCAGCTGTTTTCCAATTTGCTCAACAATGCTGCGCAATATCGCACCGACGACCAGCCGGTGACCATCACAGCCTGCGGCGATGCCAATACGGCCGTGGTGCAGGTCAAGAATTTTGGCCGCCAGATCCCGCATGCCGCGCTGAAGACCATATTCGATCCATTGGTACAGCTGGCAGTTTCTGACGAGTACAAGGCGCCCAATGCCACCAGTATCGGCTTGGGTCTGTTTATCGCGCGTGAAATCGCCTGCGCGCACGGCGGCACGATCGGCGCCGAGTCGAGCCTGGAATGCGGCACGATATTTACCGTGCGCCTGCCCAGGGTGTCGCTGAACGAGAATGCGAACGGCGGTTAGGGGCGGATCCCGGCAAAAGACGGCACCTTCTGCCGACACCCCTGCCGGGACAGGCTCGCCCTACCTGCGGCTGAGCGGCACATACTCGCCGGGCAAGCTGGCCGCTTCCAGCGCATCGGCAAAGGCCAGCAAGAACTTCGCCGGGCCATGTTCCGACACCAGCAGCGAGGCCCCCTTGTGGCGCAGCAGTTTCAAGACTTCCTGCTGATGCGCCTGGTATTCCTGCGAATGTCCATAGAAGGTCTGATACATTTCCAGCGTTTCCATGGCTTTCGCGGCCAGGATGAATTCGGGTTTGTCCATCATATCTCCTCTTGATCAGCAGGGAAACACAGAAGACCCATCATCCGTCTCCTGTGCGTACAGCCATCACCGTCTGCATGGCCGCACTTCCATCATACGCCTCAACGCCTAGACCCGGTAAGGGTCGCCCGACAGTATGCCCTGGTACTGGCTGAGGGCGGCACCGATCTTCACGCCGCCGGCGTCGATATCGTAGAAGCGGATATCCTTGCTATGGCCGCTGCCACGCACCTTCACCACCGATACCACGCGCTTGAACTGGCCTTCGAGCTCGATGTAGCGCTGCATGACGATGGCGTCGGCCAGGAAAGCGTTGCCGTAGGAACTGAAGCGCAGCATGGTGTACTGGTCTTCCAGCTCGGCCGTCATCAGCACCGACACGCCCATTTCCGTCAAGGCCGCCACCAGACGGTACAGCGATTCGCGGAAATCCTCGCGGAACATGGAGGCCAGCGCCATTTCAAAGCCGGACAGCGAATCGATGACCACGCGCTTGGCCTTCATGCGCGTGATCATACCCACCAGGTCATGCAGGATTTCATCGAGCGACAAATCCAGGGTGCGCGTGTTGATCACGCCGATCTGGCCGGAACTGACGAGTGCACTCAAATGATGGCTGAGCAACTGGTTCGGGCTTTTCTCGAAGGCGGCGATCACGCCGGGCTCGCCGCAGCGCACGCCTTCCGTCAGGAATTGCGTGGCCAGCACGGTCTTGCCGGAACCGGATGGTCCAACCAGCAGCAGTGAGTAACCTGCCGGCAAGCCGCCGCCCATCATGGCGTCGAGCTCCGGCACGCCCAGCGACAAGCGCTCATTGCCGGAAATACTGACCTCTTGCATACCGCTGGTCTTCAACACGGCGCGGGAAAATATTTCCACCCCATTATCATTGATGCGGAAGGTGTGCACGCCCAGCCTTTGTGACTGGCCGCGCATCTTGACCACCTGGATCTTGCGCACCATGGCATCGCGATGCACGAGCTGAGACAGCCACAGGATGCCGTCGGCCACCGTGAACACGGCGCTCGACTCGGCCTCGGGCGCCAGGTATTCGCCGATCAGGAAGGTCGTTGCCAGCCAGCTGGTCATTTGCGCGCCCAACTGCTGCACAAAATTCTGCAGGCCGGCAGCGCCCGTTTCCATGGCCGTGGCCGACTGCACCACGGAGCGGAAGGAATCGACGAAGACCAGGCTGGGCGAGAACGCCTGCACCTCTTCGGCGATGCGCGCCAGCACGCGGTCGAAATCGCCTTCCAGCAAGTCAGACGACAGATTGACGAACTTGATCGACTGGTTGATCTTTTCCACATCGAAGAAGGGAAACTGCTGCTGATAGCGCAGCATCTTCAGGGGTGGCTCGCCCAGGACTGTGAAAAACAGTGCCTTGCGCTCAGGCGTGGCGAGGGAAAACATGATCTGGTGCGCCAGCGTCGTCTTGCCGCTGCCGGGCGTGCCCGCTACCAGGTTGAAGGAAAACTCGGGTATTCCACCGCCCAGCAATTCGTCCAACCCCGGCACGCCAGTTGCCAGGCGGTGGATGGTGACTTTGTTCATTCGTTCGGCTCCGTTCCAGCATTATTCACAACGTCATCCCCCCAGGCTCTGAGGAGGATGCTATTCGTTAAGAGTTCGCCAATTAATAATATAAGGGTATTGATGAAGTGCATCAACATCGCCGTGCTTGCCGCACAGGCGACTGCGTCCGCCTGTCCCTGCAAGCTGGCGCGCAAGGCGGTCATGGCAGCTGCCAGCGCTTGCGGTGGATGGGGCGACAAGCAGCTGAACTGCTTCTGACTCTGGTGCAGGCTGCGTGCATACATCGACTCCACGCCCCGCTCACCAATGATCTGATTCAATTCAGTGGCCAGTCGCTCCCAAAAGCGAATACTGACGTCTACCACCGCACCTGGTTCGCGTAACAGCGCGTGCTCTATCCTGCGCTGCCGCTGTTCATGGACTGTGGCCATAATCGGATCTTTTCTCTGCGGTTTTCGGTGCAAGGACCATGTTAAACAAAAGCATCAGGGTTTCTTCGCCCATCAGCGCGGAACCGTTGCCGTGATTATTTTCGACAAAGCGTCGATATTGATGGGCTTTACCAGGTAGTGGTCAAACCCTGCCTGGCCAGCGCGGTCAAACTCGCCAAGCTGACTGTACCCTGACGCGGCAACAAAGCACGGCAGCGGTGCCACCAGCGCCGCACGGGCCGAACTGATGACCTGGTAGCCATCCATGCCCGGCAAGCCGATATCGCATACGATGACATCGTAAGGCGCATCGAGCGCGGCGCGCAAGCCGCTGGGGCCGTCATTGCGCACGTCGACATGGTGGCCGTCCTGCGTCAGCAGCAGCGCCAGCATTTCCGCCGCATCGGCATTATCCTCGATCAGCAATATGCGGCGTGGCAGTGCGCACGCCGCAGGTACCTCCTGCATGCCCTGCGATGGCGGCGCCAGCGACGACAAGGGCAGCTGCAACACAAACTGGCTGCCAAAGCCGACCCCTGCGCTGAACACATCCACGGTGCCGCCATGCAACTGGGTAATGATGCGCACCAGTGACAGGCCGATGCCCAGGCCGCCCTGCGCCCGTTCCAGCGAACGGAAGCCCTGGGTAAACAGGTCGAAGATGAAGGGCTGGATATCGAGGGCAATGCCGGCGCCATCGTCGCTGACCGCAATTTCCACCAAATCATCGTGACGCCTGACGACGATGTCGATGTGGCCAAGCTCGTGCGTAAATTTGCTGGCATTGATGAGCAAGTTGGCAAACACTTGCGTCAGGCGCACCAAGTCCCCTTCGATGACCAAGGGTTCGTTCGGCAGGCTCACGCTCAGCACTTGCTGGCGTTGGCTGATGCTGGCCTGGCCAACTTCCACGGCACTGGCGAGGATGTCGCTCAGCAGGATGGGCGCCAGCTGCAAGGTGATCTTTCCGCTGCTGACGCGCGAAGCGTCAAGCAAGTCGTCGATCAGGCGCGCCATATGCGCCACCTGGCGGCCGATCACGCCATGCACATCCACCAATTGCGGATCGAGGGCGACCTTCTTGGCCAGCAAGTCATTGGCCATCGCCAGCGGCTGCAAGGGGTTGCGCAACTCATGCGCAAGCATGGCCAGGAATTCCGTCTGGCGCAAGGTTGTCGCTTCGGCGGACGCTTGCATATCCTGCGCGCCAAATGTCGCCAGCACGAGATTTTGATTGGCTTCGCGCAACTGCATGATCAACAGGCCAAAGGCGTCGGATTTATCCTTTTCCTGCAACTGCATCTTGGCCATGATCAACAATTGATTGATCGTCTCGCGCAGCAGCTTGACTTCGCGGTTATGCAAGGCATGCAGATTTTGCTCGGAGGGCAACTGCTGGGCGGGCGCATCCTCAGGATCCGGCGAGAGTACTGTGTGGTGCATGGTGACGGTGTGCGGCCTGTGGGGGCCGGCCTCAAGGACAACTCTTCGTTCCGCGGCGTTCACTCAGGCATCGCCGCGCACGCCAGCTCGATTGCTGCATACGGTGTATTTTTCTCTAGCCAAACACGATACTCTATTTTCCTTACGAAATGAAGGCATTACTTTACTTATCGTCAACAGTGCGCAGGGGTAGCACGTAATTGGCGAGCTGCCACCCCATGGCCAGGGCCGATTGCTCGGCTTCGTGCCGCGTGCTGCGATTTTCCAGATTGGCTTGCCGGACATCTTCAAAGCCGCACTTGCTCAGCACCAACTGTCCCTGCCAGCACCCCTCGGGCAATTCGCAGGCGTAGGCCGAGATCAGGAACCCATTATGGGTGGTGGGATTCGCATAAGACATGAGGCCTCCGTAGGATTGCCAGCGACGTAGTGAACCAGCACCTCGCTCGTCATTGCAGTATAGTCAGACTTAGTGTAACCGCAATGCGGCTGGAAGTAAGCGCAATACGGCGCGAATTTCATTTAAATCAAATACTTACGCATCAGGCCGCCTGACGGAATGGTCGCGCGCGTGCATTGGCAATATGTTGCATTCCGTACAAAAATACGCCTATCGCAATCCTCCCCCGTCTTGCTTTATGGACCAATACCATTTCCTCATCGGCGAATTCAGCAAGAATAGCCTCTTCCTTCCCGCCGTGGCCAGCGCGCAGCTGTTTGCCTGGTTCGCGCAGATAGGCGAACCCGTCGAGCGCTACGGCAGTAAGCGCGGCAAGGTCGTCAAGTTCTCGCAGAAAAACTACGAGAAGATGCTGTTTGCGCCCGATGCCGACAGCATCGCATTGTTTTCAGCGCGCATCGTGCCGCCCACGAAGCCGACGAGTTCATGAACTGCGACGCGCTGGCCTGGTATCATTCGACTGATTCGCTGCTGCTGGCGATGCGCGCCAGCAAGCTGCCGCTGCAACGGCTGTTCGACGGCGCGGCAAGCATACCCGGCTTGCTCGATTATTGCGATGACGTGCAAGGCTACAGCGAAACCCTGGGCTATGGCTGCGGCTGCGCACGACGGCAAGACACACTGGCTTTTAAGCGGCGAAGAACAGGCCGCCGCCCGCGCCGACCTGCTGGCGCACGCCATGCCGGGCTCCCATATCGATCATCGAACTCCATGAACACACACCTTTCCCTGCACTGCTATCTGCACGACGCGCCGTCCGAACGCCCCCTGCCGTGCTCCGACGTGACCATCCATGCCGACCCCGCCACCCTGCGCGCCATTGCCCATTTTCTGCTGGCCAGCGCCGATGCGTTTGATGTGGCGCAAGCACGCGCTGGCATGCACGCCCATCTACAAGACGAATGGGACGGCTGGCAAGACGACTTCCCCGACCTGATCGTGGTGGCGGCCTGAGATGAGACATAGACTGGCGCCCCGCCTGGCGCGCCTCGGGTAACATACGCCACCTTTGCTATACAGAGATCGCTCCATGCATCAATCCTCCTTCGTGCCGCATTCCCGAACCACCCTGCCCTGGCTGCGCGCCGCCGTGCTGGCCACCGCGCTGGCCAACCTGTCCGCCTGCGCCAGCCCGCCCGCGCACGAGACCTTGTTCCTCGCCACCACCCTCACGCCCGCGCATTCCTTCACCAAGGGCATCGAAGGCCCGGCCGTCGATGCGGATGGCAATATCTATGCCGTCAACTTTGCGCGCCAGCAAACCATCGGCAAGGTGCGTCCCGATGGCAGTGGCGAAGTGTGGCTGAGCCTGCCCGGGACCAGCATCGCCAACGGCATCCGTTTCGGCAGCCGGGGTCAGATGTATCTGGCCGATTACATGGAGCACACGATCTACCTGGTCGATCCGGCCACGCGCGCGCTGTCCATCCACGCGCGCGAGCCGCGCATGACGCAGCCGAACGACATCGCCATCACGGCCGATGACGTGCTGTATGCGAGCGATCCGAACTGGAAGGAAAACACGGGCCGCGTGTGGCGCATCGCACAGGATGGCAAGGTCACCCTGGCGCTCGACACCATGGGCACGGCCAACGGCATCGAGGTCAGTCCCGATGGCAAGATTTTGTATGTGAATGAAAGCGTGCAGCGCAATATCTGGATGTATGACATCGCCGCGGACGGCAGCCTGAGCGGCAAGCGATTGCTGATCAAGTTCGACGATTCCGGCATGGACGGCATGCGAGTCGATGTCGATGGCAACCTGTACGTGACGCGCTATGGCAAGGGCAGCGTGGTCAAACTGTCGCCGCAGGGCCGCATCCTGCGCGAGATCAGCGTGCCCGGCGCCAAGCCCAGCAACATCACCTTCGGCGGCCCCGACGGCCGCACGGCGTATGTGACGGAAGTGGTGCAAGGGCGGCTGCTGCAATTCCGCGTCGACCGCCCGGGGCTGGAGTGGCAGCGCGCGCAGCAACACAAGAGTAATGCGGCAGCAGCGGCAGCCCCGCCACCGGCCGCAGTGGAGCAGGTCAGCGCGGAATGACGCGCTCCGCCTTCAGGCGCGCGAACAGGGCGATGAAGGCATCCTGCGTATCTTGGTAATCAAGAAAGCCCGCCTTGCGGCTCTTGCCCATGTCCGTCATCACTTCCATCGGCCGTCCCAGGTCGGCATCCGTATGCCACCAGGAAGCGAGGCGGCCGATGTCCGTTTCCACCAGATCATGCTGCTGCGCAATGGCACGCCATTGCGCGGGCGCATCCTGCATGCGGCCGGCCAGCGGCGCCATCGTCTCGGGCAAGTCCGCCGCTGCCACGCCGAAATACGCGGCCAGGCGCGGCCACATCCACTTCCAGCGGAACACGTCCCCATTGACGATATTAAAATCCTCGTTGCGCGCGGCGGGGCTGTCGGCCGCCCACGCCAGGTGGCGCGCAATCTGGCCCGCGTCCGTCATATCGGACAAGCCATGCCACTGCGCGCTGGAACCGGGAAAGACGAAAGGCTGGCCGCTGGCCTTGCACAAATTCGCATACACGGCCAGGGTCAGGCCCATGTTCATGGCATTGCCCAGTGCGTAACCGATGATGGTGTGCGGGCGGTGCACGCTCCACGTAAAACCGTACTGGGCAGCCGCTTCGAACAAGCGGTCTTCCTGTGCATAGTAAAAATTCTCGACAGGCTGACGGCCCTGCTCTTCGCGGAACGGTGTGACGGGCACGGCGCCTTGTCCATACGCCTCGAACGGCCCCAGATAGTGCTTGAGACCCGTCACCAGCGCCGCGTGGCGCAGGTGACCGCTTGGCCCCAGCGCGGCCAGCACATTGGCCAGCATGGCACCGTTGACGCGGATGTTTTCCTGCTCGTCGGCCTGGCGCGCCCAGGCCGTGAAGAAGACATGGCTGGCCTCAAAGCCCGCCAGCGCCGATGCCACGGCGGCGCCATCCGTCGCATCGAGCTGCAGCGCTACGCAGCCGGCGGGGACTGGCGTGCGGCCGCGCGAGACGCCCGTCACCTGCCAGCCTTGCGCCAACAGATGCGTGGCCAGATTGCTGCCGATGACGCCGCTGGCGCCGATGATGAGGGCGTGTTTTTGCATGAGAGAGTGCCTCCGAAAGAAAAAACCATCATATCCGCGACACCAATTCTCATCCGCGATACTATTTCACCCTATTCATGAAAAAAATTCCTGAATCATGTTTTCATCGGAACATTTGAAAGGCCTCACGCCCTTCCTCGCCACGGCTGACGCGGGCAGTTTTACCAGGGCGGCCGAACGCCTGCACCTGAGCAGCTCGGCTGTCAGCAAGAGCGTCGCGCGCCTCGAAGAACGGCTGGGCGTGCTGCTGTTCGAGCGCAGCACACGCCGTTTGAAACTGAGCGACGCGGGCCGCGCCTACTACGCCACCTGCAAGCGCGTGCTGCAGGAACTGGCGGATGCGGAAGACGTGCTGGGCGAGCACGCGACGGAACTGGCGGGCCAGGTGCGCATCGGCGTGCCCGCCTCATATGGCCGGCTGCGCGTGATGCCGGCCCTGCTGGAACTATGCGCGCAGTATCCGCGCTTGCAGCCGTCGATCGCCTTCAGCGACCGCTTCGTCGACCTGTTCGAGGAGCGCATCGATATCGCCGTGCGCATCGGCACGCCCGCGCACTGGCCGGCCGCGCTGGGGCAGATGCACCTGGGCGACGAACAGCTGATCCTGTGCGCGGCGCCCGCCTACCTGGCGCGGCGCGGCACGCCCGCGTCCATCGCGGATCTGGATGGCCACGACTGCATCGCCTATGGGCGCGGCGACGGCTCGCCCATGCCGTGGCTGTTCCTGGACGCTGAGCACGGCGGGCAGGTGGAACACCGCCTGGCGTCTCCCCGCATGACGGTGGGCGACGCGGAAGCGCGCACGGCCGCCGTGCTGGCGGGCCTGGGCGTGGCGCAGCTGGCCACCTGGCTGGTGCAAGAATACCTGGCCACGGGCGCCATCGTGGCAGTGCTGCCGGCACTGGCCACACAAGGCTTGCCCCTGTACCTGGCCTGGCCGCTGGCGCGCCAGTTGACACCCAAGACCGGCACCTTGCTGCAGGAACTGCGGCAGCGTCTGACAATCAACTAAACATACTGCTTGACCTTAACGTAACGTTAGGCTCGATGCTGTTTGTACGCACCAGGAAAGGAGCAAGCGATGCTGTTGAAAATCGGTGAACTGGCCCGGCTCACGGGCCTGACTATCCGCACCCTGCACCACTACGACAGCATCGGCCTGCTCTCGCCTTCGGCGCGCACGCCCGCTGGCTACCGCCTGTACCAGCACGGCGACATGGACCGGCTGCACCGGATCATGGCGCTGCGCAAGTTCGGCTTGTCGCTGGCCGATATCGCCAACGCCCTCGCCGGGCCGGACCTGCCGTTGAGCGCCATTGTGGCGCAGCAGATCGCCATGCTGGAGCGCCAGATCGCACAGGCGTCCACCCTGTGTGTACGCCTGCGCACCCTGCAGGCGCAACTGGCGCAGGGGCAGGCCCCGGAACTGGCCGAGTGGCTCACTACGATGGAGTTAATGACCATGTACGACAAATACTTTAGCAACGAAGAACTGCAACAGATGCCGCTGCTGTCCGATGCGGCCGTGGAACAGGAATGGAAGGCACTGGTGGCAAGCGTGCGCGCCGTCAAGGACGCGGGCGCCGGCGCCGATGATGCCCAAGCGCAAGCCCTGGCCACGCAATGGATGGTCAAGCTGGTGCGCGACACGGGCGCCCACCCTGGCCTGTTCGCGCGCCTGAACAGCATGCACGCGCAGGAGCCAATCATGCAAGCCACGACCAGCATCGATGCGGACTTGATGCAATTCATCATCGCCGCCTTCAATGCCTCGCGCATTGCGCTGTATCGCCCTTTCCTCGATGCGCAGGAATATGCGCACCTGGCCGCCAACTACGGCAAGCGCTCGGGCGAGTGGCCGGCCCTGATCGCCGCCGTGCGCGCCGCCATCGATGCGCATACGCCGCCCACCGACCCGGCCGTGCTGCAACTGGCGCGGCAGTGGATGGAGCTGTTCCATTCGTATGCGGGAACGAACCCGGCCACGCAGCTGAAATTTCGCCAGGCGCACCAGCAGGAACCGCGTCTGATGGAAGGCAGCTTTGTCGATGGCGCCATGCTGCAATACCTGGGCGCGGCGATGGCCGTGGTGGCGCAGGAAAAGCAAGCGTAAAAGTTGGCGTGCGGCATTTCCAGGCGGTGGCCAGGTAGAATCGGCCATCGCCCACCACAGGAAAACCCGATGCGCTGTTTTTTGTTACGTTCATTGCTTGTATGTCTGTCCCTGCCCGCCCTGAATGCCGCCATGGCGGCCGAGCCGCCCGTGCAAGGGGTGTGGCAGGGCACCTTGGGCAAGGCGAATGTGGTGGCTTGCTTCAACCAGCCCAGCCCCACGCAAGGGGCTGACCGCAGCGGCAACTATTACTACACGCGCTACAAGACGCCGATCATGCTGGCCAAGCCCAACGGCAAGGTGCTGTGGCAGGAACTCGACGCCAAGGGCGACACGACGGGCACCTGGTCATTGCATGCGCCGCAAGACGGCAAGCTAAGTGACAAGCTCATCGGCAGCTGGACGGACCCGAAAAGCGGCAAGACCCTGCCGCTGGCCTTGACCCTCCTGGAAGCGGCAGGCGACCGCGAGCACCCATCCTGCGCCAGCGATGCCTACAACCTGGCGCTGGAGGTGTTTCCCAGTACCAAGATGAGTAAACCGATCGCCTTCGAAGGCAAGCAATACCGCAAGCTGCAAATCGGCGACACCATCACCGTGGAATTGATCGCCCCCGGCGATGGCGTGGCGAAAATCAATGCGCAGCTGCGCGCCGTGCTGGCCAAGAACAAGCAAGACCTGGCCGACTTCTATGCCACGCGCCGCGAATACCTGGGCCGCAACGGTTTTACGACGGAGGACGAAGTGTATGCGGAGCCGACCTACTGGTCGACGCGCTGGGTAACGATCAAGTTTTACCGCTGGCCGGCCGGCTATGGCGCCAACGGCATCTCCATCAAGTTCCGCACCTGGGACGTGAAGACGGGCCAGGAAACGGATGTATGGAACTGGTTTGGCGCCAGCGCCAGCGATGGCGACGACAAGGCCGAATTGCCGGACCGCCTGCGCCAAGCCCTCTTCAAGAATGTGAAAATCGACGCCGAATGCAAGGGCACGGATTACGACGGCCGTGGCCGCTTCCACCTGTCATTGAAACCCGAAGGCGTGTCGTTCTGGGAAGATTCCAACGGCAGCGGCTGCGAAAACGACTTCCTGCTGCCTTACAGCAAGGTCGGCCCCTTCCTCACTGTCAAGGGCCGCGCCGCGCTCAGCGACTTGCTGCCGAAGAACTAGCCACCGCAGTGTTCACCATCGCGGCTACCAGCTCGGCCGTCGCGGCCGCCAAGGTCCAGCCCAGATGGCCGTGGCCCGTGTTGTAGTACACGCCCGGCGCCTTGCCCGGCCCCACTTTCGGCAGCATGGCCGGCAGCATGGGGCGCAAGCCCGCCCACGGGATCACCTTGCGTGTATTCACGCCAGGAAAACATTGCTCGACCCATGCCAGCAGAGGGCGGATGCGGTCGGCGCGAATGTCGTGGTTGACGCCATTGAATTCCGCCGTGCCCGCCACGCGCAGCCTGTCTTCGCCCAGGCGGCTGCTGACCAGCTTGGTGGCATCGTCGAGCAGGCTGACCTTGGGCGCCGCCGCCCGGCTGGCTGCATCATCGAGCTGCACGGTGATCGAATAGCCTTTCACGGGATACACATTCACATGGTCGCCCAAGGATGCCGCCATGGCGCGGCTGGCCGTGCCCGCGCAGATGACGGCGGCGTCGAACAAGCTGCTCTCCTCGTCCAGGCTGACGCGCACCTTGCCGCACTCGCGCGCCAGCGCCGTCACGTGTGTGCCATAGCGGCATGTCACGCCCAGGCGGGCGCAGGCATCGGCCAGGCCGCTGGTGAATTTGTGGATGTCGCCCGTGGAATCGCTGTCCGTGTAGTAACCGCCGTAAAAGTCGCCGGTGAGGGCCGGTTCGATGGCGCGCATGTCGGCAAGCGTAACGGCGCGCCGCTGCAAGCCGCCCCGGGCCAGCAGGCGCGACACGCCGGCCGCCCGCTCGAAGCCGGCACGCTCCCGGTAGATGTGCAGGATGCCGGCGCGGCGGTGATCGAAGTCGATATCTTCTTCTTGCGCCCACGCAAACAGGTGCTCGCGCGCGGCGATTGCCATGCGCGCCGTGGCGATGGTGTTGCGCTCATAGTCCGGCATGGCGGCGAGAAACTCCGCAAACCAGCTCAGCTTGTGCCAGCTGGGCCAGGGATGGAGCAGCAGCGGTGCATCGCGCCGCGCCATCCATTTCACGGCGTTCAGTATCGTTGCCTTGTGGTTCCACACTTCCGCGTGCGAGGCTGACAATTGCCCGCCATTTGCATACGACGTTTCCATGGCCGCATAGCGGTGCCGCTCGATCAGGGTGACATTGACGCCCCGTTTCGCCAGCGCGTAAGCGGTGGTGACGCCCGTGATGCCGCCGCCGATGACGGCCACGCGCTTCATGCTTTCGTCTCCACCTCAGTGGCCACCTTCTGTACGACGGTATCGCCCGCCTGCAAGACGCGGCCATCTTCGGCCTCCACGTTCATCCTGCGCACGGGCAAGCCTGAAGCGCGCTGCAGCAAGGTGGAATGCGCCTCGCCCGATGCGAACAACTGCTCCTCGCTCCACTGGCGCAAGCCCACCACGACGGGAAACAGGCCCAGCCCCTTGGCCGTCAGCACGTATTCCTGATAAGCCGTGCCGTCCGAGGCGGGCGCGACCGTAAAAATGCCCGCTTCCACCAGGGTGTGCAGGCGGTCGGCCAGGATATTTTTCGCCACGCCCAGGCTTTTCTGGAATTCGCCAAAGCGGCGCATGCCGTCGAAGGCGTCGCGCACGATCAGCAGCGACCAGCGTTCGCCAATCACGTCGAGCGCGCGCGCCACGGGACAGGGGTCGGTTTTCAGGCTTTTGCGCTTGGCCACGGCTATCTCCTTGATTGAGTGGTTGCATTTTAAAACTTCTTAACCTAGACTCCAACTAGTTTTATTTTGCAACCACATATGGACACCCCATGCGCGACTCGACTCCCGACATCCCCCTGACTACTCTTGCCCCTTCCCTCGTCTGGCTGTTCGCCTGCGCAGCCGGCCTCAGCGTGGCCAATGTGTATTACGCCCAACCCTTGCTCGCCACCCTGGCGCACGAATTCGGCATGACGGACGCCGCCAGCGGCATGGTCATCACGGCCACGCAGCTCGGCTGCGCGCTGGCCCTGCTGCTGCTGGTTCCCTTGGGCGACATGCTGAACCGGCGCCGTTTGACCCTGTTCCAGCTGGGCTTGCTGGCCCTCACTCTGGCGGCGCTGGGCTGCGCCCGTTCCACGGCCGCGCTGCTGGGCGGCATGCTGCTGGTGGGCTTGCTGGGCACGGCCATGACACAGGGCTTGATCGCCTACGCGGCCAGTGCGGCGGCCAGCCACGAGCGGGGCCGGGTGGTGGGCATGGCGCAGGGCGGCGTGGTGATCGGCTTACTGCTGGCGCGCACCTTGTCCGGCGTGGTGGCCGATCTCGCCGACTGGCGTGCCGTGTATTTTGTCTCTGCGGCCATCGCTTGCGCCCTGCTGTTGCTGCTGTGGCGCAAGCTGCCGCCGGCGCAGCCGTCCAGTCAACGGCTGGCCTACGGCGCGCTGATTGCCTCGATGCTGGACATGCTGCTGCACAACAAGGTGCTGCGCGTGCGCGGCATGCTGGCCTTGCTAATGTTTGCCGTCTTCAATATTTTCTGGAGCGCCCTGGTACTGCCCTTGACGGCGCAAGGCTATACGCACGCGGCCATCGGCGCGTTTGGTCTCGTGGGCGTGATCGGGGCGCTGGGCGCGGCGCGGGCCGGGGCGCTGGCCGACCAGGGCCGTGCCCAATGGACGACGGGCGCGGCGCTGTTATTGCTGCTGGCCGCGTGGCTGCCGCTCGGCTTTGCGGGCACGGCCCTGTGGCCCCTGGTGGTCGGCATCATCGCGCTCGACTTGGCGGGCCAGGCCATCCACGTGACGAACCAGAGCCTTATTTTCAAGCAGGACAGCGACGCGCACAGCCGCCTGGTGGCGTGCTATATGCTGTTTTATGCGGTGGGAAGCGGACTCGGTGCGATTGCCGCCACCAGCGTGTATGCGCTGGCGGGCTGGCATGGGGTATGCGCGCTGGGCGCGGCGGTCAGCTTGCTCGCCCTGCTGTTCTGGCGGCTGACCTTGCCTACTGAAAAAGCTTAGATGCTTAATTCAGCATGGCCGTGGCGGAGCCATGGCGGTAGGTTTTCAGGGCGTCCGGCTGGATCTGGATCAGCGAACCGCTGACTTTAATCAAATGCAAGTCCGTCAGCTGGTGCAGCACGCGCGACAGGGTGGCGGGTGCCAGGTTCAAAAACGATGCCAGCAGGCTTTTCTTCAAGTCCAGCTTGACCTCGTTCGAACGCTGCTGGTCCGATGCCTGCAACAGGTACTCGACCACGCGCTGGGTGGCGTTCTGCACGGAGCAGCGTTCCACGTTGCGAATAAAGCCCATCAGGTGGTGCGACAGGCTGTTCATCATCTGGCGCGCGATACGCGGCGACTGGTCCAGCAGGCGCAGCAGCGCATGCGGCGGGATGCGCAGCAGCAGGCAGTGCTCGAGCGCTTCGGCGCAGAACGGATACGGTTCGTCGAGGAAAATCATGGCTTCGCCAAAGCTCTGGCCCGGGCGGATCAGTTCCAGTACCTTGTCGGTACCTTCCATGGAAAACACGCTCAGCTTGACGAGACCGAAGACCACGACATAGGCGCCTTCCGCCGCTTCGCCCTTGCGGAACAGCACTTTGCCTTTTTCCACTTCGACGCGCACGACATCTTGGCGCAATTGTTCTAATTGCGAAGGGGAAATATGGCGGAACAGAGCCTGGCTCGATAACAAGCCATCGACGTTGACCTTATGCATGACACTCTCTTATTAGATTAGCGAATGACTAAGAGTGTAATGCGCAGGCACCGTCAAGGCCATACGTCAAAGGAACTAGGGTTGTCTAGGCCGGAACGCCATGCAGATCAAACAATCGCGCATTCCTTGCGCACTATTTGCGCTTTGTTTGATCTTTATTTGCCGAGTTCGCGCTCCACCGCATACACGGCGATCTGCACACGGCTGCTGAGCTTAAGCTTTTTGAGGATATTTTGCACGTGGATTTTCACCGTGCTTTCGGCCACGTCCAGCTGGCGCGCGATTTCCTTGTTGCTCTGGCCGCGCGCCAGGCACGCCATGGCTTCGCGTTCACGCGGCGTCAATTTGTCGTAGTCGGCTTGAGGCGCATTCTGTCCCGCGCGGAACTGCGACACCAGCTTGGCCGTCATGGCGTCGGCGATCACCGATTCGCCGGCGGCGGCGCGGCTAATGGCCTGGCCCAGCTGCTCGGCTTCGATGTTTTTCAGCAGGTAGCCGCGCGCGCCCGCGCGCAGGGCCGCGCCCAGGTCGGCCGCGTTTTCCGATACGGTCAGCATCAGCACCACCATCTGCGGCATGTCTTGCAAGATCAGCTGCAGCGCTTCCACGCCGGTCACGCCGGGCATGTTCAAGTCCATCAGCACCACGTCGGGCCGCAGCTCGGCCGTCAGGCGCACGCCGTCGAGCCCATTCGATGCCTCGCCCACCACCTGGAATAAAGGATTGCGCTGCAGCAGCAGCTTGACGCCGCTGCGCAGCAAGGTGTGGTCGTCGACCAGCAGGATTTTGATTGGAGCGTTCACGTATTTGTATCTTCTAACTGGTAGGAATGAATCGTCTGTTACGCCGCCTGGCGCCGGGCTGCCGGCAAGGCCAGCGAGATCGTCGTGCCGCCGCCGGGCGTGCTGTCGATGGCAAATTGCGCACCCAGCCGCTCGGCTCTTTCCTGCATGATACGCAAGCCGATCTGCAATTCCGTTTTCTTGTCGCGCAGGTTGGCGGCGAAGCCTTCGCCATCGTCGCGCACCTGCAGCGCAAAATCGCGTCCGTTTTCCACGCGCAGGGCCACGTTGCTAGCTTGCGCGTGCTTGCGGATATTCGACAGCGCTTCCTGCACGATGAAGAGGATCTGCAGTTGCTGCTCCGGCGCCAACGGCGCGCCATTGCCGCTCATGTCCAGGGTGCCGACGACACCCGTCTGCAGCTCAAACTTGGCCAGCACTTCGCTGAGCTTGCTTTCCAGGTCGCTGCCATGCCAGCGCGTGCGGAAATTGACCAGCAATTCGCGCACGTCCTGGTAACTCTGTTCGACGCCCATGCGCATTAGCGGCAGCACTTCGGCCGCTTCGTCGAGCTGGCCGCGGCGTACGGAATCGTCGAGCATCTGTACTTGCAAGCTGATGAAGTTCAAGCTTTGCGCGATGCTGTCATGCAAGCCTTCGGCCAGCAGGCTGCGTTCGCGCGCGACGGCGAATTCCTTCTCGCGCGCGATCAGGCGCTGGTTCTCGATGGCAATGCCCAGGCTCTGGCCCAACGTTTCCAGCCAGCCTTGCTGCTGCGCATGCACGGCTTGCGGGCGCGCAAAGTGCAGCGAAAAACTGCCCACCACCTGCTCGCGCGCGAGGATGGGAAAGACGGCGATGGCAATAAATCCTTCGTCCTGGCAACGGTAGCGCTGCAGCGCATCGACCTGGCGGAAATCGCGGATCTGGATCACGCCCTGCGCCACGGCAGCGCCGCACAGGCAATCGTTGTTGCGGATGCAGTGTTCCTCTTCCACCATGGCATCGGAAATACCTTCATGCACGATGATGTGCACGGTGTCTTGTTGCGGATCGAGGATGCGCACGGTGCCGCCCTCGGCCTGCGCGAACTGCATCACGTGGCGCAAGAATCCACGGCACAGCGCATCGATGGCGTGCTGGCCTGCCAGCAAGGTGGAAATGTCATGCAGGGTGGCCAGCTGGCGTTCCTGCGCGGCGCTCAGGCCCGATTCGGCTTGCGCCAGGCGGCGCTGGCGCCAGCGCGACGCTGGAATTTGTTTGCGGGAAGGTTGACTGCGCGGCGCATACATGAAGAACTCGAATCTGAAAAGTGGTGCGCCCGGCAAGCGCTGCGGCCTGCCGGGCTGGTGAAGGTTACAAATGGATCTCGGTACCCAGCAGCTTGACGAACTGCGCCAGCCAGGCCGGATGCGCGGGCCAGGCGGGCGCCGTGACAAACTGGCCATCCGTGACGGCGTCCGTGACGGCGATGTCGGCATACGTGCCGCCCGCCAATTTCACTTCCGGCGCGCAGGCTGGATAGGCGGAAATGCGCTTGCCGCGGATGACGTCGGCGGCGGCCAACAATTGCGCGCCGTGGCAGACGGCCGCGACAGGCTTGCCCGCCTCGGCGAAATGGCGCACGGCGGCGATGACTTTCTCGTTCAGGCGCAGGTATTCGGGCGCGCGGCCGCCGGCGATCATCACGGCGTCATAGTCGGCCGGATCGATTTCGTCGAAGCTGGCGTTCAGGGTGAACAAATGACCCGGCTTTTCCGTGTAGGTCTGGTCGCCCTCGAAATCGTGGATGGCCGTCTTGATCGTCGCGCCGCTTTTCTTGCCGGGACAGACGGCATGCACGGTATGGCCCAGCATCAGCAGGGCCTGGAATGGCACCATCGTTTCATAATCTTCTGCAAAATCGCCGGTCAAAAACAGAATTTTCTTCGCTGCCATTTAGTTCTCCTATGAAAGATTGACCCCGCATTCCTGCCTGCAGGACGCACCGCAAGGCGTATCTTAGCGCGACTTGGCAGCCATACTGGATATTTATCAAACTTTTGCGCCTTGATCGATGATTTTACAGGCTGAGGCAGAATTTTTTACAGGCTTGCAGGTCAAACTCAAATATCCCTACTGGAAAGCCTGGCCATGAGCACCTCCACCCGCCCCCTTGTTTCGCCTGCCCTGATCCGCATCTTCGACCAGCTTGCCGATGCGCAGCAGGCCCGCAACGCGCTGCTGGAGCAAGGTTTCCCCGCGCACGCAGTCGAACTCGACACAGTCGACGACGAGGCCGTCCCCGTGCAGGGCAAGGCGACGTGGCGCGGCATGTTCCGCCTTGTCGTCGCCGTGCACCAGGCCGGGGACAGCGAACGGGCCGCCGCCATCGTGCAGGCGCATGGCGGCAGCGACATCGAACAGCGCACGGCCAGCCATGCTGGCCGCAAACGATGGCAAGGGTGATGGCGAGGCGGATGGCAGCGAACAAGCGGCCGCGCACTGAGCGCGGTCCTCCCTCGCGCGGCCAAATTATGGCAAGATCAAGCTTCCTTCATTCCACAGTGGAACTTGCCATGATTTTTGAAATTGCCCATATCCAGATCAAATCGGCCACGCATGCTGCCTTCGAGGCGGCCGTCGCCAAGGCCGTGCCCCTGTTCCAGCGCGCGCGCGGCTGCGAGTCCATGCGCCTGGAGCGCTCGATCGAAAATGGCGACGCCTACCGCCTGGTGGTCGGCTGGACGACGCTCGAAGACCATACCGTGCATTTCCGCGGCAGCGACGACTTCCAGGCATGGCGCGGTCTGGTCGGCGAATTTTTCGCCGCCCCGCCCCAGGTCGAGCACATGAACACGGTGGTCGCAGGCTTCTAGACCGACAATCAAGCGCCCGACAGAAGCGTAGCGAGCGGCAGCAAGTTGTGGCCGAGAAGCGGAACTGTGCTGGGCACGGGGCCGCCGAGGCAGTGAGCATCGGAGGCCGCAAATTGCGACGCGCAGTAGCTTATGTCAGCGCTTACACGGCGGGATGGTGAAACACCTGCCGTAAGTAGGCGAGAAAGGTTTCATCCTTGCACAGGGTCTTGCCCGGCGAATCCGACAATTTCGCCACCGACTGGCCATTGCAGCGCACCAGTTTCATGACAATGTTGAGCGGCGTCAAAGCCACATCGTTGGTCAGATTGGTGCCGATGCCAAAGCCCGTCATGATGCGGTCGGCGAAGTGCTGGTACAGGGCAAAGGCCTTGTCCAGGTCCAGGCCGTCGGAAAACACGAGGCGCTTGGTATTGGCGTCGATGCGCAGGGCCGCGTAGTGGGCCAGCGCCTTTTCGCCCCACTCGACGGGGTCGCCCGAATCGTGGCGCAAGCCGTCGAACAGCTTGGCGAAATACAGGTCGAAGTCGGCCAGGAAGGCATCCATGCCGACCACGTCGGTCAGGGCGATGCCCAGGTCGCCACGGTATTCCTGCACCCAGTCTTCCAGTGCCGCCTTTTGAAAGTCGCGCAGGCGCACGCCGAACGACTGGAATGACTGCATGTATTCATGCGCCATGGTGCCGATCGGCACGATGCCCAGTTTTTTTGCCAGGTACACATTCGACGTGCCTTTAAAATATTCCGGCACTTCCTGCGCCAGGCGCTGCACCACCTCGTCGTGCCACGCGCCGGAAAAACGCCGGCGCACGCCGAAATCGGAAAATTCAAATGGATGCTTGCGCCGCGGCAGCTTGCCGAATTCCTTGACGGCCGCCACTTTCAAGCCCAGGCGGTGACGCCCTTCGCGCATGGCCGCGTCCAGGTCGAAACGGCGGAAATACAGTTCGTTGATGATGTACAGCACGAAAATCTCGAAACCCATCACGTGTACTTGCGGCCCGGCCGCGTGCACCAGCAGGGTGTCGCCATCCGTGCTGACCTCGATGAACTTGCGCTGGAAGCGGAAGACCGTCAAAAAGTCGACGAAATCGCTCTTCATGAAGCGCAGGGTGCGCAAATAGGCCAGCTCGTCGTCGGCAAACGACATCGAGCACAGGTGGTCGAGCTGTACTTCCAGTTCGCCCTTCAGTTCAGCCAGGGGAAAGGCGGTGGCGTTACGGCAGACAAATTCGTATTCGGTATGGGTATTCGGATGACCGTGCAGCAAGGCTTGCCACATTGTAAATTTATACAGATCGGTTTCCAGCAAACTGCGCACTATCGGGGTCATGTGTGTTTTCTCCAACTTCCTGAAGCCAGAATAGTACGCCACCGCAAGCATTTCAGCTGGGCACGTTCGACAGTGGCTCAGGCAGCCGCGTTGTGCCGCGCGTTGGCCAGCAATTCGGGCAAGACATCGGCGGAAGTGGCCAGCCGCGCGCCGCGCTCTTGCATGGCAGCCAGGAAGTCGCGCTGCTGCGCTGCAAAACCCGTGACGGGGCTCATGCAGTCGGTCAGCAGCACCAGCCGCGCCAGGGCCGGCTTGCCTTGCTGCGCCTGCAGGTAGTCGGCGATATGCTCCGTGCTGGCTTTCACGCAGTGGCTACCCGCTTCGCCGGCAACATAAATCTGCTGCGCCGGCAGCAAGGTGGCGAGGAAATCCAGGTTCAGCTGGGTGGCCGCATCTTGCGCGTCGGGCACTTCCGCCATGACTGCCGAGTAATGCTCGGTCCACGGGTTGGAACCCTTGCTCAGCTTGGCCACTACTTGCAGTTGATCCACTTCCCAGCCGTTATAGGCGGCCCGCACGGCCGCATGGATATTCTGGCCCCAACTGCCGATCTCGCAGTGCACGGGCCACACCATCAGCTGATAGCGGCCCGCTTGCTGCAAGGCATCGAGGTAGGCCAGCGCGCGCGGCAAAGCGCCGCTGGCGGCGGGCAAAAACAGGCGGTCGCGCACCTGCTGCGCGCTGATCTGGGTAAACGGCGTGACGGGAGCGCCATCGCCCGTGCGCCAGAAGGCGGGGTGGGCGATGTCGTAGCGGTGATGGGCATCGAGCGTCACGCTGATCTGCGTCAAACCGCTGCCCCCTTCACGGATCAGCTGCGCCACGCGCAGCATATCGGCGTGGGCGCCGGGCACGGCCAGCGCCGGTGCGGCGCCGGCAGGCAGCCATTCGGCGGGCAAGTCGCAAAAATCGTTTTGCGGGTCGATAACGAGCAGGTGCAGCTGGCGTTTCATGGCGGTCCTCGTGCGTGGCGGGAAGTTGCATGATAATGGCAACATCGCCATCACGCCAATCCAGGGGCCACCATGAAGCTTGCCAATCACAATAACTTGCGTCCGAATAAATTACTGAACAGCAAATGGACAGCCGTCACGCCTGCCAACAAGGAAAAACACTTCCTCGTCATCAAGCTATGTGCAACAGCCACGCAGGATGAACCCATCACGCACGTGGAGCTGGAAGCCGTGCATTCCGGCCGCGTGCAGATCCTGCCATGGCGCGCACTGCAGGATGCGGCGCAGTGGCATCAGGGATGGAAGACATAACGGCGCCGGCGCCGCTCGACCAGCTTGACGGCCACCTCTCCCGCTTCCGCCATGGCGTCCGCCTCCGTTGTAAACTGGTGGTCAGCCAACACCCGGCGCTTGCGCAGCAGATTCACCCGGTGCATGGGGTTGGGCGAGGGGGCGTAGATGGCGACGTAGGCGCCCCATAGCTTGCAGCCGCGCAAGCGCTCTGCCGTGTAATTCACTTCATAAAAATCAACATACTTTATCGGCACGATGTGCGCTCCAAAAATGACATGGCCGGACAGCTTGTCTCTACGGACTGACGCGGTGAGGGTAAAACCATGCGCTCGCGATTGCTCAGGATACTTAATTCAGCTCTCTTTTTATCACGCGGCACAGGAGAAAAAGATGAATGACTACATCATCTTCATGCATGACGACACGGCAACACCAATGGACAGCGCCACTTCCGCCTGGCAAGACTACTTCGCCATGCTCAGGGCCAGTGGCCGCTTCTGCGGTGGCAGCTCCATCGGGCCCGGCATCTGCGTGCATCGGTCAGGTCAGGCCAGGCCAGTCACGCCACACTTGTCAGGCTATCTACGTGTGCAAGCTGAAAGTATAGACGATGCGAAAAAATTATTGCTGGGCAACCCTGTACTGAACGCAGGTGGCACGGTGGAAATCCGCGAGCTGCCGCGCGATTGACACAGCATGGCTGGCGCCTATTTTCCTGCCTCGGCAGCGGCATGCATGGACCAGACGACGCTGAGGATTTTCCATTCGCCGTCGCGCTTAACCATTTGCCACGCTTCCACGCCATAGTTCGACAATTTTTCGCCGACCAGGAATTCATAGTCGAAATTGACCCACGCCACATGGCGGTCCTGGGTGATCTTGACGTTGTAGAATTTTTCTTCCGTGCGCAAGGGTTCGCGCTTGATGAAGTTGGCGAAACCGACATAGCCGGCCGCTCCGATGCCGTCGAAGTGAACGTCCGTCGTATCGCGCATTTTCTTGATGAAACCGTCGTCGGCCGGCGCGGCGAACAGGATGTTTGTGTGCAGCATCAGCGACGACAGCAGCTTGACATCCTTGGCGATCAAGGCCGCCTGGAAGTCGGCGACAACCTTTTCGATGGCGCGGATATCCTCGGGCGTGGAAGTGACGCGGCCGACGTGGGGCGGCGCCACTGGCGCAGTTTGCGCCTGCACAGTCCCTGCCGCCAGCAGGGAACATCCGAACAGTACTGCGCTTGCCAACTTGTGCATGGGAGACTTTCATGGCGAACCGCTCGCCGGGCTGACACGGGGCGTGCCGCCGGCAAGCTTATGTCAACCATGGCAGATTGGCAATCCCCTGGAGACCTGGCTCAGGCAGCCAGGGCCTCGATCGAAGCGCGGCCCTTGGCGATCGCACTGGCGACGGCGTCCTCGCCCATGGCCACGCCTTCGGCTTGCACGAACTCGATATCGGTGATGCCGATGAAGCCCAGCGCCGTGCGCAGATAGGTGCTCAGGTAGTCATACGCGGCGCCCGGACCTGCGCTGTAGACGCCGCCGCTGGCCGTGAAAATAAGCGCTTTCTTGCCCGTGGCCAGGCCGACGGGGCCGGTGGCCGTGTACTGGAAAGTGCGGCCGGCGCGCGCCACGTGGTCAATCCACGCCTTCAGGGTCGAGGGCACGGAAAAGTTGTACATGGGCGCGGCCAGCACCAGCACGTCGGCGGCCAGCAATTCATCGACCAGGGTATCGGACAATTGCACGGCCGCAGCCGCCTGCGCGCTGCGCTGTTCGGCCGGCGTGAAGAAGGCGCTCATCACCTCTTCCGTCAGGTGCGGCACGGGCTGCAAGGCCAGGTCGCGTTCGACAACGCTGGCCCCTTGCGCAGCCAGTTTCGCGACGAATTCGCCGGACAATTGGCGCGACAGGGAACCGCTGTTACGCACGCTGCTATTGATGTGTAAGACCTTGCTCATGAATTGCTCCTGTGGAAATGGGTGACGGGATGGACCATGTCGCAGCCCTTGCACACAGCATAGTTCGGGTCTACCATCGATGAAACCGTATAAATATAAATGTTTAGCATCGAAATTCTAGATATGGAGTTGCCATGAGAGAACCGGGCCAGCCTTCGCTCGACCAGTTGCGCGTGTTCGTCGCCGTCATCGACGCGGGCGGCTTCGCCCACGCGGCGCGCCAGCTGCACCGCACGCAGTCGGTGATCAGCTACACCATCGCCAACCTGGAAGAACAACTGAATGTGGTATTGCTCGACCGCAGCAAGCGCAAGCCCACCCTGACGGACGCGGGCAAGGCCCTGCTGGCCGATGCGCGCGCCGTGGCCCTGAAGGTCGATGGCATGCGCGCGCGCGCCAAGGCGCTGGCCGGCGGGCTAGAAGCGGAGGTATCGGTGGTGGTCGACGTGATGTTTCCCACCTGCGTGCTGGTACGCGTTCTGGAAGCGTTCCAGGCGCAGTTCCCCACCGTCGCCCTGCGCCTGCGCATCGAAGCCATGGGCGCCGTGGCGCAGCTGGTGATGGATGGCAGCTGTCACATCGGCCTCGGTGGCTGGATGACGGCCACGGCCAGCGTCTTCGAGCGCCTGGCCGTGGGCCACGTGCGCCTGATTCCCGTGGCCGCGCCCAGCCACGCGCTGGCGCTGCAGGCAGGACCGATTGCCTCCAACGTGGCGCGCGAACACGTGCAGTTGGTGCTCAGCGACCGCAGCGACCTGACGCAGGGCCAGGATTTCGGCGTGCTGGGATTGCGCAACTGGCGCCTGGGCGACCTCGGTTCCAAGCACGCCTTGCTGCGCGCGGGCCTGGGCTGGGGCAACATGCCCGAAGCGATGGTGCGCGAGGATTTGGCGGCAGGACGGCTGGTGCACCTGCCGCTGGCCGTCGACAAGGGCGAGAATTATCCGATTTACCTGATCCAGCGCGCCGACACGCCGCCCGGCCAGGCGGGCAAGTGGCTCACCGAGCGTTTTGCGGAGCAGTTGCCATTACTGGAGCAAGTCTTCTAGAAGCGCGCGCAGGCAGGTATCATGCGCGCATACATTGATAAGGAACCACCATGGCCGGCATCGACGACTTCGTCAACAAACAAAAACCTGGCGCGCGCTTCGTCATCACGGCGCAGATGCTGCGCATGACGCCGCAGCAGTTCGACTCCGTGGCGCAGGAATGGATGGAAGACGGCGGCCCCGGCTTCGACGTGGCCGGCATCCCGCACAGGGTCGTCGTCGATGGGCAATTCTACATTGGCCGGATCACCGTGCAGCGGCACGGCGAGCCGGCCTAAGGGCGAATGGTCTAATCGACGCCCAGCACGTGCAGGCGGCGGCGCAGGCGCGCCACTTCTTCCGACAAATCGACCACCAGCGCGGCCAGTTCGGCATTCGCGTCGAACACGGATTCAATTTCGTGCAGGCGGCGCGCGCGCACCAGGTCCAGGCTGGTGAAGCGCCAGGCCGTCAATTGCCCCGCTGGTGGGCCGTCCTGCAGCAGCACGCCCGTCCGCACGTGCTGCACCACCCAGTCCGGCTCCACGGCGCAGGCGCGCGCCAGTTCTTCCAGGCTCAGGGCACGGTCTTCGAGCAATTCGCCAATTACCTTGTTTGTCATGATTTACCCTCCCAGCTTCTGGCGCGGATTGAAAGCCATCTCGCGCGCCATGGTTGCATACAGTTCGCGCGCCTTGTCGTCGTTTGCCGGCGGCAGCACCACTTCCAGCAGTAAATACAAGTCGCCCGGCTGGGCGGCGGGAATGCCGCGCCCCTTCAGGCGCAGCTTGCGCCCCGTCTGCGAATTGGGCGGGACGGTGACTGCCACCGTGCCCGATGGCGTGGGCACATCGATTTCGCCGCCCAGCGCCGCCTCCCATGGCGTGACGGGCACCGTCTCGAACACGTCGCGCCCTTCCACCTTGTAGCGTGCATCGGGCTGGAAGCGGATTTCCAGATACAGATCGCCGGCTGGCGCGCCGCCGCTGCCAGGATGGCCCTGGCCCTTCATGCGCAGCTGCTGGCCCTCCGTGACGCCTTTCGGTATCGTCACTTCCAGGGTGCGCTCGCGCGTCACCACATGGCCTTGCGCGTCCGCTTCGGGCACGCGCATGACGATGTGGCGTTTGGCGCCCTGATAGCTGTCGTGCACATCGATGGTGATGGCGGCGTGGCTGTCCTCGCCCTGCATCTGGAAACTGCCGCCGGCGCGGCGGCGCCCGCCCACGTGGGCAAACAGGTCGGCAAAGAAGTCGCTGTCGTCGGCGCCCGACGATTCGTAGCCCGAACCCCAGTCCGGCGGGGGCCGGAATGGCTGGCCTTGGGCGCCTTGGTTACGCCCCAGTTCATCGTAGGCGGCGCGCTTTTCTGCGTCGCCCAGGACGCCGTAAGCCTCATTCAGGGCCTTGGTGCGCTTGTCGGCGTCCGGTTCCTTGCTCACGTCGGGGTGGTATTTGCGTACCAGCTTACGGTACGCCTTCTTGATCTCGGCCTCGGTTGCCGTCTTCTCGACGCCAAGCTCCTTGTAGTAGTCCTTGTATTCCACCGTGCCTGCTCCCCATGGTTGAACTGTCTGTGGGAAGAGTACACGAATTGGCTGTGGCATAGCGTGCGCACAATACAACAGCGCCCGCGAACATGGGTCACGCGGGCGCTGGAAGGCAAGGCCGAAACGCTTAGCGCACGCGGCGCAGCGAGGAAATGCGGCGATCGAGGCCACCGTGCAGGCGGCCATAGCTGCCTGGTCCCATCACCACGCAGCGGCCACGGAAGTTGGCATCGACGCAGAACTCCCAGCGGCCGTAATTAACGACGACCGATTCGGCGCGGTCGTTGAAGCCATAGCGGCTCAAATCATGCACTTCGCGGTCCAGGCGCACGGGCCGGCCGCGCATGCCGGCATCGGGGAACATCAGCACGGCGCCATTCATGTCGGGACGGTGTCCGCCGCCATGGCCTGGATAACCGGGATGAGGACGCTCCGGCTCCGGACGCGGAGGGCGCGGCGGGTAGGGACGGTGATCGGGACGGTGGTCGCCGCCGCCATGGCCCGGGCGGCCCACTTCGCGCACCGAGGACACGGCGTCGTTCATGCCCGGCATGCTGTCGTAGCGGCCAGGCTGCAGCACGCGGCAGTTGCTCCGGTAATTGGCGTCCTTGCACACTTCCCAGGTGCCCGAGCGCACGATGATGCTGGAGGTCTTGTCGTTAAAGCCCATGCGCGACAGGTCGCCCGTGTCGGAACGCAGGGTGACCGGGCGGCCGCGAAAACCGGCGTCCTGGAACAGGGTGATTTCGCCCGCGGATGCGGCAAGGGGAGCGAGGAAGGTGGCGGCGCACAGCAGCGCGGGCCGGAAAGATCGAACCATGACAACTCCAATACTGATTACATTTTCGCCAGTGTAGTCCAGGCGGCAGGCGGCGAGTGTAACAAAGGGCAAGCAAATGTCAGCACACGGCTGGGAATGTAAAAACCGCCTGGCGGGATCAACCCGGCAGGCGGCCTGTCAGCATGTGTGCTGGAGAAAATCAGCGCACGCGGCGCAGCGAGGAAATCTGGTTTTCCATGCCGTTCAGGCGACCGTATTCGCCCGGTCCGATCACTTCGCAGCGGCCACGGAAGTTCGAATCGCTGCACACTTCCCACTGGCCCTCGTTGACGACGATGGACGAGGCGCGGTCATTGAAGTTGTAGCGCACCAGGTCTTCCGCATTGCGGTCCAGCGCCAGCGGCTCGCCGCGCATGCCCGCTTCGGGGAACAGCAAGACAGCGCCGCGTTCCTGGTACTGTGGCTGCTGGTACTGCGGATATTGCGGGTATTGCGGCTGCTGGTAAGGCTGTTCGTACTGCTGCTGGCGCCGCGCTTCGCGCTCGTCGACCATGCGCGCCGACGAGACGCGCCCATCGAGGCCGCGCCCCAGGTCGTCGTGACGGCCTGGCCCGAAGATGCGGCACACGCCGTTATAGTTCGCGTCGCTGCACAGCTGCCAGTAGCCGTTATGGATGACGATGCTGGTGGTGCGGTCGTTGAAACCGATGCTGACGAAATCGTCCGTATCGCGGTTCAGCCGCGCCGAGCCGCCATTCTGTCCCGCGCCCGAATACACCTCCAGGCTGCCGCCACGGCCATAGCCGCCATGGCCACGGTCTGGGTCGCGTCCGGGGCGTCCCGGATTGTAGCCATCGCCGCGCCCCGTTTCACGCACTGAACTGATGGCGTCGTTCATGCCCGGCATCGAGCGGTATTCGCCCGGCCCCAAGGTCTTGCATCTGCCACGGAAGCCGGCGTCGGTACACACATCCCAGGTGCCTGAACGCACCAGGATGCTCGACACCTTGTCATTGAAGCCAAAGCGCGACAGCTCGTCTGTCGTCTCGCGCAGGTTCACGGCGCGGCCCCGGAAATCAACGTCTTCGAACAAGGTGATATCGCCCGCGTGGGCGGCCGCATGGGCTCCCAGCGAAAGCAGCAAGGTCGCCGCGCATGCCAGCGCGTGTTTGAAAGGGCCCGTCATGATTAACTCCATTCTTCATTCTTTGGTGATGATTTAGCTGGCTGTTGCGCCAGGATGCTAGTGTAACAAGTGCTCGCCCGCGCGGAAGGTCGCCGGCGCTTTCCAAGGTCAATCAAGACAAATGCATGATCGACAAGACAACTGATGTCAGTGTAGCCATCCGTAGAAAAAACGGTGTAACAAAGTATGAAAAAAGGTCAACAAATTGTTACCAAAAGCAATAACAGGCCCTGCGCGAGCCGGTTATTGCCATTTGGCGTACTACCTGCCCCGCATCAGCGCACTGCGCGCACCGACGAGATGCGGTTGCTCAGGCGCTCCAGACGCGCGAACGTCCCCCTTCCCCCTTCCCGCGCACACGCACATGCGCACGCTCTCTGCACCGTGCCGTTGAAGTCACGTTCACGCAAATCAGCGGCGCCATTGCGCACGCGCAAACTGCGGCGACAAAGTGATCGCGCGCGTGCAAAGTCAGTTCGCCGGCGCCGGCCAGTTCGGCCGTGATGGCGACGCCCAGCTTCAATATGGTCTTACTCCATAGTCAGGATAATGCGGTGTGACTATTTGCTCATCTTGCCAGAGAGCCCGCAGTCTATCCGCGACTGGCCCACTTAGCTGTAACAAATGATTACCGCACCCGGGCAGGGCGATTGCATGAAGGATTAGTGCTCGGTTTGGCCGTAGGGCAAAAATATTGCTTGTAAACCTGCCAAGAAAGGCGTTTACTTTCAATATTTGGACGCGCAAATGGCAAACGA
>NZ_JBNYXZ010000032.1:0-31965 GCF_051380935.1 Janthinobacterium algoris
AGTGGTAAGGTAATTGTTTTGTTTGGCGACATCAATTTACCAATTCAAAACCCTCGCTGCCACCCCCTTCGAGCAAAAAAGTCAAGTCCATCTTCCCCCACCAAACGCGAAGAACCTTTTTTTATTGCGCTGAGCGTTTAGCGCCGGCCCGGCCCTGGCCGCTTTTCTGAAAAGAATTCCTGGCGCAGGAAGGCAGTCAGTTCGGCCGTGTCTTCCACGCGGGCGCTGAGGTTGACGTTGCGCCCCAGGCGCCGCGATTCCCAGACGAAATCGCCCGGCTTTTCGGCACGGATCAGCTGGATCATCTTCTTGATGATGGCCGATTCGATATCAGGTTCATTGCCCAGTTCGACTTTTTCCTGTTTCAGCCAATTGCGCTTGAAGTTGCCATTCCAGCCCTTGAACTTGACTTCGGCACTGAAAGAGGTCTGGTTGACGATGGAAAACACGCCACCCGAATCCTCGCGGTCGCTGCCTGAATTGCGTCCCTGCGCGCCGGCGATATTCGCCTTGGCCACGCGCATGGCGCGGTCATTTTCACTTTCCTCGGCCGGCGGCGCAGGATTTTGCGCCTGGCGCTGCTTGCGGCGCTGCTCGATCATCGAACTCATATCTTCGGCCGGCGGCGGCGGCAACGGCACTTTCGACACCAGCGGCGGCGTGAACGTTTCCAGTTTCGGCTTGTCGCGCGGCACGTCCTTGGTCACCACGCGCTTGCTCGGCGCCGGCGGCGGTTTCACCTTGGCCACTTTCGTGTCCTTCGGTTTCGGCGTGGGTTTCGGCTGCGGCTTCGGTTGCGGCTTGTCCTTCAGCGGCGCGATGTAGACCATCGCACTCTCCTTCTTCGGCGGTGGGATTTTTTCGATCGTGTCGCTGCGCAACAGGGCATACGCCGCCAGCAACACATGCAGCAAGACGGACACGCCCAGCGCCACCTTGCGCATGGTGCTGGTCCTGGACCCGTAGGCCGGTGGTGGCTGGATCACTTGTCCGCAAGTGGGACAAACGTCGGAATCGGCAGCCATCAAATGGGTCGTGTCATGCAAAATGAATCGTGCTTTCTGTGTAGCGACAAAAGTAATCTTACAGGGCAGCCATAGTGCCAGAGTCCCTTGCTTTTGGGAACACTTCCTCGGCATTTCCAACCCGAAGCGTACAGGATAGCGGCATTCCTTGCAGCGCTCACCAGAGTACCCGAGCCGCCCCTTAACGGTTGTTACCGTATGTATCGCTGCGCATACAAAACCGGCGCCCCATTCACGCAGGAAAGGGACGCCGGCTACGGGTCACGAGTCACGCAGGCACTCAAGCTTTGTTATCGAGTGCGACCAGTTGCTCGTCCGTCACCGGCCCCGTGCCGCTGTACTTGTCCAGGAACAAATAGATGACGGGGGTAATGAACAGGGTAATGACTTGTGAAAACAATAACCCACCGACCACGGCCAGGCCCAGCGGCTGGCGCAGCTCGGCGCCGGCGCCCAGGCCCAGGGCGATGGGCAAGGCGCCCATCAGGGCCGCCGCCGACGTCATCATGATGGGGCGGAAACGCAGGATGCAGGCCTGACGGATGGCTTCAGGCGGGCTCATGCCCTCGTTGCGCTGCGCATGCAGGGCAAAGTCGATCATCATGATGGCGTTTTTCTTGACGATACCGATCAGCATCAAAATACCGATGATGGCGATCATGGTCAGGTCCATGCCAAACAGGCGCAAGGTCAGCAAGGCGCCCACGGCCGCCGACGGCAAGCCGGCCAGGATGGTCAGCGGGTGGATATAGCTTTCGTACAGGACACCGAGCAACACATAGATCACGGCCAGCGCGGCGATGATGAGGATAATCTGGCTGGACTGCGAATCCTGGAACACGGCCGCGTCGCCGCCATAGCGCGTGATGATGGAAGCCGGCAAGCTCATGTCCTTGGCCATCGCATCGATCTTGCCCGTGGCGATGCCCAGCGGCACGTCCGGCGCCAGGTTGAAGGCGATGGTGACGGCCTGCAACTGTCCCTGGTGATTCACGGAAGTGGGGCCGATCGTGCGCTCCACGTAGGCAATACTCGACAGCTTGACCAGTTCGCCTGTTTTGCTGCGCACCGACACGCGCGTGAGCGCATCGTCATACTGGCGGTCGGCCGTGGCCGCTTCCAGGATCACGTAATAGCTTGCTGCCGACGAATAAATGGTCGACACTTGCCGCTCGCCAAAGGCGCTGTACAGGGCCGTGCGGATGTCGGACATTTGCACGCCCAGCAGATTGGCCTTGTCGCGGTCGATCCTGAGGGACGCTTGCAAGCCCTTGATCTGAGAATCGCTGGTGACGTCGCGGAAAGCGGGATCGGCACGCATGCCGACAATAAACTTTTCCGCCCAGTCATTCAAGGCGTCGGGACTGACGCTTTGCAAGGTGTACTGGTAACGGCTCTTGCTCTGGCGTCCGCCCAGCTGCAAGTTTTGCACGGGCCGGAAATACACGGCCATGCCGGGCACGGCGCTCGTCGCGCGGCGCAGGTTTTCCAGTACCACGGGCATTTTCGGCCGTTCGCTGCGCGGCTTCAAGACCATGAACATGCGGCCCGTATTGCCACCGCCGACGAACGAGGTCACATCCTGCACGCTGGGGTCCGCCTTGAGCACGGCCGCCACGCGGGCTTGCAAGTCTTGCAGTGCCGCCGAGGAAATATCCTCCGACGCCTCCGTGTTCACCTGGATCTGGCCCAGGTCTTCCTCGGGGAAGAAACCTTTCGGAATGGTGGCGTACAGCAACACCGTCAGCGCAAAGGTACATACGGCAACGAAGAGCACCACATTGCGGTGCGCCAGGGCCTTGTCGAGCAGATGCACGTAACCATTGCGCAATGTCGTGAAACCCGCCTCGAAGTGGCGGCCGATGAAGGACTTTTCGCCATGCGTGGGGTCGCTGTCATTGTGTTCGCGGGTATCGGCCGGCAGGAAGCGGCTGGCCAACATCGGCACCAGGGTCAGCGACACGATGGCCGACACCAGGATGGACAGCGAGACGACGACGGCAAACTCGTGGAACAGCAAGCCGATCACGCCCGGCATGAAGAAAATGGGAATGAACACGGCCACCAGCGAGACGGAAATCGAGATGATGGTAAATCCCATTTCCCTGGCGCCCACCAGCGCCGCCTGGATCGGCTTCTTGCCCATCTCGATATGGCGCACTATGTTCTCCAACACCACGATGGCATCGTCGACCACCAGGCCCACGGCCAAAGTAATGCCCAGCAAGGAGATGTTGTCGAGGCTGTAGCCTAGCCAGTACAGCAGGGCCAGCGCGCCGAGCAGGGAAATCGGCATGGTAACGGCGGGAATGAAGGTGGCGGCCGCGCGGTGCAGGAACAAAAAGATCACCAGCACCACCAGAATCACCGTCAGGGCCAGGGTCAGGTTGACGTCGTGAATGGCTTCGCGGATTGAGACGGAACGGTCGTTGACCAGGCTGATCTGGATCGACGCGGGCAATTGCGCTTTGAATCCTGGCAAGAGCTTGCGCACGGCATCAACCACTTGCACGGTGTTGGCGTTCGGTTGACGCTGCACCAGCAAGGTGATCGAGCGCTCGCCGTTGAAACTGCCGGCCGTCTTGGTCGACTGGAAACTGTCTTCCACCTCGGCCACTTCCTTCAGGCGCACGGGTTGGCCATTGCGCGTGGCGACAATGAGTTCGGCAAAATCGGCCGCCTTCATCATCTGCGGGTTGCCCTGGATGGTCAGCGTCTGGCTGGGGCCATCGAGGATGCCCAGCGGCGAATTCGTGTTCGACGCGCGCAGTGCGGTGGCCAGCTCGTCCATGGTCAGGTTGCGCGCATTCATCAGGTCGGCACGGGCACGCACGCGCACGGCGAAGCGTTTCTGGCCATTCACGCTGACCTGGGCCACGCCAGGCAGGGTCGACAGGCTGGGCGCAATCAGGTTTTCCGCATAATCATTCAGATCCGACAAGTTCAGCGATGGCGACGTCATCTGGATGAACAGCACGGGCGCATCGGCCGGATTGACTTTGCGGTAGGACGGCAAGTCCGTCATTTCCGTCGGCAACTGGCGCTGCGCGCGCAGCAGGGCCGCCTGCACGTCGACGGCGGCCTCGTTGACATTGATGCTGGCGTCAAACTCCAGGGTCAGCGACGTATTGCCCAAGGTACTCGTGGAAGTAATCAGGCTCAGGCCGGCGATGGTGGAAAACTGTTTTTCCAGCGGCAAGGCCACGGAGGAGGCCATGGTATCGGGGCTGGCGCCGGCCAGATCGGCGCTGACGTTGATGACGGGCGTGTTATAGCTCGGCAAGGCCGCCACGGGAATGTGGCCATACGCCAGCACGCCGGCCAGGATGATGCTCAGGGACAACAGCACCACCATGACGGGGCGGCGAATGCTCAGTTCAGACAGGTTCATGCTGGCTTGCCTTGCGGTGCGACGGCGCCATCGGCGGCCTTGTGTTTTTCCGCCAGGCGCACCTTGCCGCCCGGACGCAGGTTTTGCTTGCCATCGACGATGACTTTTTCATCGCCGTTCAATCCGGTCACGACCGCATTCGGGCCGAACGCATACACGCGGGCAATCTTGCGCACCTTGGCCGTGTTATCGGGCTCCATCGAATACACGAAAATGCCCGTGGTATTGGTGATGATGGCGTTTTGCGGGATGACCAGCGCATTCTTGAGCGTGCGCACCGTCAGTTGCGTATTCACATACTGACCAGGCCACAGGTCGGTGCCAGCATTATTGAAACGGGCCTTGATCTTGATCACGCCCGTAGCGGGATCGACGGCATTGTCGATAAAGTTCAGTTTGCCATCGAGCTGCTTGCCGCCGGCATCGGCCAGCAGCGCCTTGACCGCCACCTCGCCCGCCTTCTGCGCCGCCAGCAAGCCCGACAGACTGCTTTCCGGCAAGGTGAAGACCACATCGATCGGGTCGAGCTGGGTGATGCTGGTGAGCGAAGTGGTCGGCTGCACCAGGCTGCCCGCGTACACACTGATGGCGCCCACGCGGCCCCCCTGTGGCGCGCGCAGGACGGTGTAGCTGGAATCAACCTGGGCGGCGCGCAAGGCGGCCTGGTCGGCGGCCAGCAAGGCGCGTGCAGCATCGAGCTGGCTTTGCAGGGTGTCCACGGCGCCCTGGGCGATGAAGTTCTTGCTCAGCAAATCCTGGTTGCGCTTGAGCTGGCGTTCAAGGTCCAGCACCGAGGCGCGGTCGCGCAAGACTTGCGCCTGCGCCTTGTCGACGTTCGCGTGCTCGCTGCGGGCGTCCAGCGTGAACATCAGATCGCCCTGTTTGACGAACTGTCCTTCGCGGATGTGCACCTTGGTAATCGTACTGGTCGTCTGCGGATGCAGGTCGACGCTGCTGATCGGCATCACGCTGCCATTGGCTTGCAGTACCATCGGCACATCCTGGCGCAACGGCGCGACCACGCTCACCGTCGTTGGCCCCTGCCCGCCCTTGCCCCCTTTGCCATCCTGGCCACCGGCCGCCACGCCGGACTGATGATTGAAATACCAGATGCCGCCACCGATACACAGGGCCGCACCCACGAGGATTGCCAGGCTAGTCTTTTTCATTGTTCTGTCACGCTGTTGCAGCGCAGGGCTGCAGGTTGAATATAGTTGCCAGGGGGCATAAAGCACAATATTGTCGCACGGAAATGCTCACTTTCCAGCGTAATACTCTGGCACGATCAGGGTGACTTCCAGTCCACCGTCGACATGATTGGCCAGCAAGACCGTGGCGCCATGCTGCTCGGCGATATTGCGCGCAATGGTCAGGCCCAGGCCCGTGCCGCCCGATTCGCGCGAACGCGAAGTCTCGATGCGGTAAAACGGTTCGAATACCTTGGCCAGTTGATCTGGTGCAATACCCGGCCCGCCGTCGCGGATGCGGATGCGGGCCGCACCGGCGATGCGCTCGACGGTCACCTGCGCGTGCTGGCCATATTTGACGGCGTTGTCGATCAAGTTCACCAGGCAGCGTCGCATGGCGATGGGACGGGCCATCAAGGCCATGCTGGCCTGCCCGGCCAGGGTCACATTCTGGCCGGCATCAGCCGCATCCGAGCAGACGCTGTCGAGCAGGGAGTCGAGATCGAGCGCCTGCATCGCTTCGGTGCTATCCATCGAGCGGGCCAGGTCCAGCCCTTCCTTGACCATGCTTTGCATGGCCGACAGGTCGCCCACCAGGCGCTCATACAATTCCGTATCCGCCACTTTTTCCAGGCGCAAGCGCAAACGCGTGAGCGGCGTTTGCAAATCATGCGTGATGGCGGCCAGCATTTGTGTACGCTGGGAAATGTGCTGGCGTATGCGTGCCTGCATGGCATTGAAGGCGGCGCTGGCCTGGCGGATCTCGCTGGCGCCCGACAAGGTCAGCGGCGGATGGTTGATGTCGTTTCCCAGGTCTTTCGCCGCTTGCGCCAATTGCTTGAGCGGGCGCATGGTCATGCGCGTGACCAGGTAAGCCAGGATGGCGATGCTGATCAGGAAAGGCAGCAAGGTCATCCAGTCGTTATGTTCATTGAACGGCGGCTGCTGGCGTGGCGGCAAGACCATCAGGCGCAGCACATGGCCATCCTGCATGCGCACATCGAGGTTTTCGCACGTGCCGCCCCATGGCTTGGCGGGAAACATGCCCGACGTCTGACGCGGCTTGACGCAGGCGGCAGGGCGTTCAGCCAGCGCGCTGACCTTGAAGCCCTCGCCCAGCTTGGCCTGCAGGGCGCTGGAAAATTCCGTCGGCGCACCGGGCCTATGTTGCGTCTCGGGACGCAGTTCCAGGCGCACGCTACCCTTGTTGGCCACTTTCAGGTAAGCGGCGCGCGAGGCCAGCGGCACCACGTCGGCCGCCATCACCAGCTGTTCGGCCCGCTCCACGGCGTGGTAGTCACGGTATTGCTCGATGGCGCGTTGGCGTTCGCCCACGGCCAGCCACTGCGTCAGCGCAGCCGACGCGACGATGCCGATCAGCAGAAACATGAATACGCGGCCCGTCATCGAGCCCAAGAAGGCCTTCACGCGTGCGGCTCCACATTGACCTGGCCAGCCAGCACGTAGCCGCCATTGCGCACGGTCTTGATAATTTGCGGCAAGCGCGCATCTTCACCGAGTTTTTGCCGCAAGCGGCTGATCTGGATATCGATCGAGCGGTCGAACGGATCGGCGTCGCGTCCCTGCGTCAGGTTCAGCAACTGGTCGCGGTTGAGCACGCGGTTCGGGTGTTCCAGGAACACGCGCAACAAGCGAAATTCCGCGCCCGACAGCATGATCACCAAGCCGCTGGGATTGAGCAGGTGGCGCGCCGTCAAGTCCAGCGTCCAGCCGGAAAAGCGGATTTGCTGCGCCTTGTCCGACGGCACGTTCGACGGCATGGCATGGCTGCGGCGCAAGACGCTGCGTATGCGCG
Source organism: Janthinobacterium algoris (assembly GCF_051380935.1). NCBI lineage: Bacteria > Pseudomonadati > Pseudomonadota > Betaproteobacteria > Burkholderiales > Oxalobacteraceae > Janthinobacterium > Janthinobacterium algoris. The sequence goes on from NZ_JBNYXZ010000032.1 coordinate 7,420, forward strand.
CCAGCAATTCGCGCGGCTCGAACGGCTTCGGCAAATAATCGTCGGCGCCCATTTCCAGGCCCAGGATGCGGTCCAGCGGCTCATTGCGCGCCGTCAACATGATCACCGGCACCGTCGAGTGGGCACGCAGCTTGCGGCACAAGGTCAGGCCGTCGTCACCAGGCAAGTTCAAATCGAGCACAATCAGGTCGGGCCGCGTTTCGTCGAGAATTTTCCACATGGCCGTGCCATCTGCCGCGCCCAGGGTGCGGTAGGCGTTCGTTTCCAGGTAGTCCGCCAGCAAGCTGCGGATGTCGCGGTCATCGTCGACGATGAGAATTGTAGAAGTGGGTTCCATGGTACGAATTATCCCCACTTCCCCCACCCTTGCACAGCGCATTTGTATCGTCTTGTATATAGAAGACCCGAAGAAACATATAGATACAAACTGTCTGACAGCGGACACTTCAGGGAAACATGGCACGTCCAACATGGATTCATGTGCAGCAACATGTACATCTCTCATCTTTTACAAAGGAATCCAGATGAACGCCTCAATGACAACCTTGCGCAAGAATTTGATCATCGCCATGAGCGTACTCGGCATGGGTGCGGCATCGCTGACCGTCCACGCCCAGGAAGCGGCCGCCAGCGCGCCTGCCGCCAGCAGCAAGATGCAACATGATGGCCAGCGCGGCCAGCACCGCGGCGGCAACCCGACCGAGCGCATGGCCAAATACCAGGCTCGCCTGCACGACAAGCTGAAGCTGACGGCGGCGCAAGAACCGGCCTGGGCCACGTTCACGGCCGCCAACGCGCCGAAAAAACCGATGGGCGACTGGAAAGCCAAGCACGAAGCGATGGCCAAGCTGTCGGCACCGGAACGCATGGAGCAATGGATCGCCATGTCGAAGGAGCGCATCGCCGGCCAGGAAAGCCGTTTAGCCTCGCTGAAAACCTTCTATGCCGTGCTGACGCCGGAGCAAAAGAAAGTGTTTGACGACAGCGTGCCTGGCGGCAAGCACGGCGGACACCGTGGTGGCCACCATGGCATGCAGGAGCATCCGAAAGCCGGCTAAATGTTAGCGGTACGCAAGAATGGAAAAAGCCTGCAATGCAGGCTTTTTCTTATTGGGCACACAAGTGACTGCTTACTGTCCGTCGAGCTTGCGCAGGGAGGTCAGGAAAGTTGATGCATTCTGGAAACCGATCACGCGCGACTGGGCAATCTCCTGCCCCTGCTGGTTGAACATGATGATGCCCGGCGGGCCGAACAGCTGGAAACGCTTCAGCATGGCCTTGTCGTCGGCGTCATTGGCCGTCACGTCCACTTGCAGCAACACGGCTTGCCCCATCTTTTCGCGCACGGCGGGATCGACAAAGGTCAGCTTTTCCATCTCGATGCAGGACACGCACCAGTCCGCATAAAAGTCCAGCAAGGCCGGCTTGCCATTGAGCTGGGTCAATGCCGCATCGAGCTGCGCCACGGTCTTCACGCGCGTAAACGGTAGCGCGTGCACTTGCCCACCGCCCAGGTGTGCCAGCGGTGCCAGCGGGTCGCGGCCACCGCTGGCCACACCGACCAGTTGCATCGCGCCCAGCACGGCAAAGACCAGGCCGAAGGCCTTGGCGATCCAGGCGTTCTTCGCGCCGCTCTTGCCCACCAGCAGATACATGCCGTAAGCGACGAACAGCACCGTCCAGCCCAGCATCTGCACGGCACCCGGCAGCACGGGCGAGACCAGCCACCAGGCCACGCCCAGTTGCAGCACGCCAAAGAAGCGCTTGACGGTATCCATCCAGGCACCGGCACGGGGCAGCAAGGTGCCGGCCGACACGCCGACCAACAGCAAGGGCACGCTCATGCCGACCGCCATGGCAAACAGGGCGCTGCCGCCGATGACGACGTCGCGCGTCTGGCTGATATACAACAAGGCGCCGGCCAGCGGCGCGGCCACGCATGGCCCCACGATCAGGGCGGAAATGGCGCCCATGACGAATACGCCCGCCAGGCGGCCCGACGACTGCTGGTTCGACACGGACGTCAGCTTGCCTTGCAGGAAAGCCGGCACTTGTAACTCATACCAGCCGAACATCGACAGCGCCAGACCCGCCATCAGCAAGGCGAAAAAGCCCAGCACCCACGGATTTTGCAACTTGGCCGCCAGGCCTTCGCCCGCTAGGCCTGCCGCCACACCCAGTGCCGTATAGACGATGGCCATGCCCAACGCGTACGTCAGCGACAACAGCAAGCCACGCGAGCGGCTGACCTTGGCGCCATCGCCGATGATGATCGACGACAAAATCGGCACCATCGGCAGCACGCACGGTGTGAACGCCAGCCCCAGGCCCAGCAACATGAACAGCGGCACGATGACCAGCAGCTTGCCTCCCTTCAGGGCCGATTCGATCTTGCCCATCTCATTTTGCGCCGGCGCAGGAGCCACCACCACCACGGGCGCCATCGCCACCGGGTCGGGCGTGGCCGTGATATCGGGATTGGCGATGCTCATCACGGACACGCCAGGCGACGCTTGCGCCTGCGGACCGTTGACGGCCGCCGTGTCGACTGCCGGCGCAGCCGGCAAGGCGAACTTCGATGCCACGCCGCCCGGTGCCATGCTCTGGCCGCCGCCACCACCCACCAGCTGGGCCGTGGCGTCTTGCGGCGCATAGCACAAGCCCTTGTCGGAGCAGCCCTGTCCCGTCGCCTTCAGGGTAAACGCGCCAGCCGCTTGCACGGGAATCGTGATGGTGAGGGTCTTGCGGAACGTTTCCACGTTCTTCTGGAAGGTGTCGTCAAACTTGACCTTGCCCGCCGGATACACGGGAGTGCCCAGCTTGGCGCCCACGGCCTCGAACTTGAAGCGCTCGTGATACATATAGTAGCCATCGGCAATCACATAGGTGACGGCAACGGTGGACGGGTCCTGCATGCGGGCGGAAAACTTGAAAGCCAGTTCGGGATCAAGGAATTCATCGTCGGCACGGGCTTGGCTGGCACCGAAAGCCAGCATGGCCAGCAGCAGGCCGGCGGTGAGCCAGGCCAGTACTTGTTGCAAGGACGTGGGCGCGCGCGCAGCGGCGCTGGTGGAGAAACGTGACATGGACTACCTTTTTCTGCGGCATCAGCTGTGCCATTCAACAAGAGACGCGCGGAGCGTGCAGTGGCTGCAGAGCCGGCGCGAAAGAAGAATAGTACACCGCAGCTGTGATAGCTGCAGCAGAAAACAAAAAAGCCAGGCTAGGCCTGGCTTTCTCAGATGCAATTACTGGGATTACTCGCCAGCGATTTCAACTGCTTCGGTCGTATCTGGACGATCCATCAATTCAACGAACGCCATAGGAGCGTTATCGCCGACGCGGAAACCCATTTTCAGGATACGCACATAGCCGCCATTACGGTTGGCGTAACGTGGGCCCAGTTCAGCGAACAGCTTCAAGACCATTTCACGATCGCGCAGGCGGTTGAAGGCCAGACGCTTGTTTGCCAGGCAGTCAGTTTTGCCCAGGGTCAGAATTGGCTCGACAACGCGGCGCAGTTCTTTTGCTTTTGGCAGGGTGGTTTTGATCGCTTCGTGACGCAGCAGCGATACTGTCATGTTGCGCAGCATTGCCAGACGGTGGGACGAGGTACGATTCAGTTTACGGAGGCCGTGACCGTGACGCATGATAAATCCTTTCGGTGAGTGTTTAAATTCCAGCTCTTCGATCGATGAAGCTAGTGCAACATCGCGGGCCGGTTTAGTGCTTCAAAATAAAAGCCTGGGACACCTGTCCCAGGCAGTTTGCTACAACTACGAATTACTTTTCCAGGCCTGCAGGTGGCCAGTTTTCCAGCTTCATGCCCAAGGTCAAGCCGCGCGATGCCAGCACTTCCTTGATCTCGTTCAGGGACTTGCGGCCCAGGTTTGGCGTTTTCAGCAGTTCGTTTTCCGAACGTTGGATCAGGTCGCCGATGTAATAGATGTTTTCCGCTTTCAGGCAGTTCGCCGAACGCACGGTCAACTCCAGATCGTCGACTGGACGCAACAGGATAGGATCGACCAGCGGAGCGCGCGATGGCGCTTCGGCGGCAGCTTCCGTACCTTCCAGGGCAGCGAACACATTCAACTGATCCACCAGAACGCGGGCCGACTGGCGGATCGCTTCTTCCGGCGAGATCACGCCGTTGGTTTCGATGTTGATGATCAACTTGTCCAGGTCGGTACGCTGTTCGACGCGAGCCGATTCAACGAAGTACGATACACGGCGCACTGGCGAGAACGACGCATCCAGAATGATGCGGCCGATGGTCTTGTTCGTGTCTTCCGACAGGCGACGCACGTTACCAGGAACGTAGCCGCGGCCTTTTTCAACCTTGATCTGCATGTCCAGCTTGCCACCAGCGGTCAGGTGGGCGATCACGTGGTCAGGGTTGATCAGTTCGACGTCATGCGGCAGGTCGATGTCGGAGGCCAGGATGGCGCCTTCGCCTTCTTTTTTCAGGGTCAGGGTTACCGAATCGCGGTTGTGGACTTTGAAAACCACACCCTTCAAGTTCAGCAACAGATCGACGACGTCTTCTTGCACGCCATCGAGGGAAGAATATTCGTGGACGACGCCAGCGATCGTCACTTCGGTCGGCGCGTAGCCTACCATCGACGACAGCAGAACGCGGCGCAACGCGTTACCCAATGTGTGGCCATAGCCGCGCTCGAACGGTTCCATCACGACTTTGGCGTGACCTGCACCGAGAGCTTCAACATCGATAATACGTGGCTTCAACAAACTGTTTTGCATGAAATGTCCTTTTCAATACCCTCGGCTCATTACACCGATAAGGCTGATGGCATTAGTAAAACGCCCACTCGATCGAGTGGGCGGTGATGGTGCTAACTACTATTAACGCGAGTACAGCTCGACGATCAGCGATTCGTTGACGTCGTTAGCGATTTCGTTACGCTCTGGCAGGGACTTGAAGGTACCTTCCATTTTCTTGGCATCAACCGAAACCCAGCTAGGCATACCAACTTGTTCAGCCAGCGACAGTGCTTCAACGATACGCACTTGCTTTTTCGATTTTTCACGAACAGCAACGATGTCGCCAACTTTGACCGCGTACGAAGCGATGTTGACAACGATACCGTTCACGGTGAACGCTTTGTGGCTGACCAATTGACGCGCTTCAGCGCGGGTCGAGCCAAAGCCCATGCGGTAGCAAACGTTGTCCAGACGCGTTTCCAGCAACTTCAACAGCGTTTCGCCGGTGTTGCCTTTACGACGGTCTGCTTCAGCGAAGTAGCGGCGGAATTGACGTTCCAGCACGCCGTACATGCGTTTTACTTTTTGCTTTTCGCGCAGTTGGTTACCGTAGTCCGAGGTGCGGGCGCCGGATTTAACACCGTGCTGGCCTGGTTTGACGTCCAGTTTGCACTTGCTGTCCAGCGAGCGACGGGCGCTCTTCAGGAACAGGTCAGTACCTTCACGGCGGGAGAGTTTTGCTTTAGGTCCGATATAACGTGCCACGATACTTCCTTTTTTTAATGATAACGCCCCAGCCACATGCATGATCAAACACGCTGCTGCGGTTAGGCGCTAGTCTGACTCAGCTTCAATCAGACGGTGGCTGAAAACGAAAAACCCGCCAAATTGAATTTGACAGGCAAGAACAGCCGGGCAGTATAACCGTTTCCGGCTCCCTGCTCCAGCAATTTCACACAACTGTACTAAGTTACAACAGACAACAAAGCAGCTGGCGCCGAAGCGCCCTCTGCAACACTATCTTAGATACGACGACGTTTCGGTGGACGGCAACCGTTGTGCGGTACCGGCGTCACATCCTGGATCTCGGTGATCTTGATGCCCAGGTTGTTCAGCGCGCGAACGGCGGATTCACGACCAGGACCTGGGCCCTTGATACGTACTTCCAGGTTCTTGACGCCACACTCAACAGCCACTTTACCAGCGGCTTCCGCGGCGACCTGCGCTGCGAACGGGGTCGATTTACGCGAACCCTTGAAGCCTGCACCGCCGGAGGTAGCCCACGACAAGGCATTGCCTTGACGATCGGTGATGGTAATGATGGTGTTATTGAACGAAGCGTGGACATGTGCGATGCCTTCAGCGACGTTCTTTTTAACCTTTTTACGCACGCGTGCTGATGCGGCGTTATTTTGCGACTTAGCCATAATTATTCCCTAGCGGATTATTTTTTCAGCGATTGAGCGGCTTTACGCGGTCCCTTGCGGGTACGTGCGTTCGTACGCGTACGCTGGCCACGGCAAGGCAGACCCTTACGATGACGCATGCCGCGGTAGCAACCCAGATCCATCAAACGCTTGATGTTCATGGACAGTTCACGACGCAGATCGCCTTCGACGATGAATTTACCTACTTCATCGCGCAGTTTTTCCAGTTCGCTGTCATCCAGATCTTTGATCTTTTTGTTGGTTGCTACACCGGTCGATGCACAGATTTTCTCTGCGCGTGGACGGCCCACACCGTAGATGGCCGTCAGGCCGATAACGGTATGCTGATGATTTGGGATATTAACCCCTGCAATACGTGCCATTTGTTATTCCTCGATTAACCTTGACGCTGCTTGTGACGTGGTTCCACGCAGATTACGCGGACTACGCCTTTGCGCTTGATGATCTTGCAGTTGCGGCAGATCCGCTTGACTGATGCGAGAACTTTCATTTTTGGGCTCTTTCTTTCGCTTCTTTGGTTTGATTCAGTGTGTTACTTAGTACGGAACACAATGCGGGCTCGGCTCAGGTCGTACGGCGTTAACTCCACCGTCACCTTGTCTCCAGGGAGAATGCGAATATAATTCATCCGCATTTTACCTGAAATATGCCCGAGCACCACGTGTCCGTTCTCCAGCTTCACTCGAAATGTTGCATTTGGGAGATTCTCAAGAATCTCGCCCTGCATCTGTATGACGTCGTCTTTTGCCATTCGGTATGTTTACCGCGCTTAACGCGTCGGAATTCCGCCCTTGAAATTTGCTTTGCGCAGCAGCGAATCATATTGCTGCGACATCACGTAGTTCTGTACTTGCGCCATGAAATCCATGGTGACAACTACAATAATCAATAAAGAAGTACCGCCGAAATAGAATGGTACTTTCCACTGGGCTTGCATAAATTCCGGCAATAAACACACCAGGGTGATGTAGACTGCGCCGGCAAGTGTCAAGCGTGTCAGGATCTTGTCGATGTAACGGGCTGTCTGCTCGCCTGGACGAATCCCGGGAATGAACGCACCGCTTTTCTTCAAGTTATCTGCTGTTTCCTTGCTGTTAAACACCAGCGCTGTATAGAAGAAACAGAAAAACACGATCGCCACTGCGTACAACAGCGCATGGATAGGCTCACCAGGCCCCATCGATGCTGCCAAATCTTTCAAGAACCGCACCGCAGGGTTAGCGTTGTCGGCGCCCTTTGAAAACCAGTCCACGATAGTGGCCGGGAACAAGATGATCGAAGAAGCAAAGATCGGCGGGATCACGCCGGCCATGTTCAGCTTCAACGGCAAATGGCTGGTTTGACCGCCATAAATCTTGTTGCCTACCTGGCGCTTCGCGTAATTGACCAATATTTTGCGCTGACCACGTTCGACGAATACGACGAAGTACGTTACCAGTGCTACCAGGATCACGATGAAAATCGCGCTGAAGCTGCCGATCGAACCATTCGACACCTGAGTGAACAAACCACCCAACGCCGACGGCAGACCTGCTGCAATCCCGGCAAAAATGATGATCGAGATGCCATTACCCAAACCACGCTCGGTAATTTGCTCACCCAACCACATCAAAAACATTGTTCCGGTCAACAAAGTGACGACCGTCACGAAGCGGAATGCAAGACCAGGTTCCAACACCAGACCAGCTTGCGACTCCAGTGCGACTGCAATGCCTAACGCTTGGAACAGTGCCAGGGCAACCGTGAAATACCGGGTGTACTGGGTGATCTTGCGACGACCTGCTTCGCCTTCTTTTTTCAACGCTTCCATCTGCGGTGACACGATCGACAGCAATTGCATGATGATCGAGGCCGAGATATAAGGCATGATACCCAGCGCAAACACTGTAAAACGAGACAAGGCACCGCCCGAGAACATGTTGAACATGCCCAGGACGCCGCCTTCGTGCTCCTTGAACAGCGAGGCTAATTGTGTCGGGTCAATCCCGGGAACCGGGACGTGAGCACCGATACGATAAACCACCAATGCGCCAAGCAAAAACCAGAGCCGTCCCCAAGGGAAACCGGCCGCTGCACTTTTAGCAAGTTGTGGATTAGTCGCCAATTTTCGCTCCGATCAAGCTGTTAGCGGTCAACTCAGGCTACCGAGCCGCCGGCTGCTTCGATGGCGGCTTTCGCGCCAGCGGACACTTTCAAGCCCTTCAAATTCACCGCTTTGGTGATTTCGCCGGACAAGATCACGCGCACGTCACGGGCCAACACGCCCAGAACGCCAGCTTGCTTCAAGACCAGAATGTCGACATCGCCAACAGCCAGGTTGTTCAGATCGGACAGGCGCACTTCAGCTTTGAAGGTTGCGTGCATCGATTTGAAACCGCGCTTAGGCAGACGGCGTTGCAGAGGCATCTGACCGCCTTCGAAACCGACTTTATGAAAGCCGCCCGAACGCGATTTCTGACCTTTGTGACCACGACCCGAGGTTTTACCCAGGCCGGAGCCGATACCGCGACCGACGCGACGCTTGTAGTGCTTAGCGCCTTCGGCTGGTGCAATAGTATTCAATTCCATGATTTGCTCCGTTCGTGTAAGCCCGAAGGCTTACCCGACAACTTTAACGAGATACGATACTTTATTGATCATGCCGCGTACGGATGGGGTGTCTTGCAATTCGGAAACCGAATTTACACGACGCAGACCCAGACCGCGCACGGTAGCGCGATGCGATTCGCGCGTACCGATCAAGCCCTTGACCAATTGCACTTTGACTGTGTTTGTCATTTTGTCCACCTTAAGCCAGAATGTCTTCGACCGACTTGCCGCGTTTGGCAGCGATATCGGAAGCAGTGCTCATTTTCGACAGGCCGTCCAGCGTAGCGCGTACCAGGTTGTATGGGTTGTTCGAACCGGTGGATTTCGCCACCACGTCCGTCACGCCCATCACTTCGAAGATAGCGCGCATGGCGCCACCAGCGATAACGCCAGTACCAGGCTTAGCTGGGTTCATCAGGACCTTGGAGGCGCCGTGACGACCAACAACCGTGTGATGCAAGGTACCGTTTTTGAGCGGCACTTTGATCAGGTTGCGACGGGCTTCTTCCATTGCCTTCTGCACGCCAACTGGCACTTCTTTCGATTTGCCCTTGCCCATGCCGACGCGGCCATCGCCATCACCAACTACGGTCAGCGCGGCGAAACCCATGATACGACCACCCTTGACCACTTTGGTCACGCGGTTGATCGCGATCATTTTTTCGCGCATGCCATCATCCGGCTTGTCGCTTTGCATTTTTGCTTGCATTTTTGCCATGATTGATCCTTAGAACTTCAGACCGGCTTCGCGTGCGGCTTCTGCCAACGCTTTCACACGGCCGTGGTAACGGAAACCGGAGCGGTCAAACGCAACTTCGGTAATCCCTGCTTTCAACGCTTTTTCAGCGACGCGCTTGCCGATCAAGGCTGCAGCAGCGGCATTGCCGCCTTTGCCGGATTGACCTGCCAGTTCAGCGCGAACTTCCGCTTCAGCCGTCGAGGCCGAAACCAGAACTTTAGCGTCCGGGCTGATCAGGTTGGCGTAAATGTGCAGGTTGGTGCGATGCACCGACAAGCGATTTACTTTCAATTCCGCAATCTTGATGCGGGTTTGGCGTCCGCGGCGAAGCCGTGATTCTTTCTTATCCATCGTCAGCCCCTAATTACTTCTTCTTGGTTTCTTTAAGCTTAACCACTTCGTCCGCATAGCGAACGCCCTTGCCTTTATAAGGCTCAGGAGCGCGGTAAGCACGAACTTCAGCGGCTACCTGGCCAACCTGTTGACGGTCGATACCTTTAATCAGGATCTCGGTCGGGGTTGGTGTTGCACAGGTAACGCCAGCTGGCATGTCATGCACTACAGGGTGCGAGAAACCCAGGGACAGATTCAACTTGTCGCCTTGAGCTTGCGCCTTGTAACCCACGCCTACCAGGTTCAGCTTTTTCTCGAAACCCTTGGTGACGCCAACAACCATGTTGTTGACCAGTGCGCGCAGCGTGCCGGACATGGCATTGGCTTCGCGGCTGTCGTTCGCCACGTCGAAACTCAGGGTTCCTGCATTGTTTTCCACTTTGACCTGGCCGGTGAGGGCCTGGGAAAGTACGCCCAGCGGGCCTTTTACGGTGATCGCTTGTGCGGAGATGGCGACTTCGGCGCCAGCTGGCACTACGATAGGCATTTTAGCTACTCGAGACATGTGTAACTCCTTAAGCCACGTAGCAAATAACTTCGCCGCCGACACCGGTAGCGCGTGCTTTGCGGTCAGTCATGACGCCTTGCGGAGTCGACACGATCGCCACACCCAAGCCATTCATCACAACAGGGATCTCGTCTTTACCCTTGTAGACGCGCAGACCCGGACGGGACACGCGCTCCAAGCGCTCAATAACGGGACGGCCAACATAATACTTCAAACCGATTTTCAGTTCCGCTTTGCCACCAGCTTCGGTAACAGCGAAATCTTCAATGTAACCCTCGTCCTTCAGGACGCTGGCAATCGCAATTTTGACTTTCGACGATGGCATGGCCACGGTCGTCTTTTGCACGCCTTGTGCATTGCGAATGCGGGTCAGCATATCGGCGATAGGATCGCTCATACTCATTGCATATTCTCCTATTACCAGCTTGCTTTTGTCATACCCGGAATTTCACCACGCATGGCGAATTCACGGAGCTTGATACGACCCAGACCGAATTTACGGAATGTGCCGCGCGGACGACCGGTGATGGCGCAACGATTACGTTGACGCGTCGGGTTCGAGTTACGTGGCAGCGCCTGCAATTTCAGGCGAGCTTCGTAGCGCTCTTCTTCCGATTTCGATTGATCATCGACGATGGCCTTGAGAGCTTCGCGCTTAGGGGCGAATTTCGCCACCAGGTCAGCACGCTTGATCTCACGATTAATCAGTGACAGTTTGGCCATGATCAGTTCCTGAAAGGGAATTTAAAGGCGGCGAGCAAAGCTTTGGCTTCGTCATCGGTCTTAGCGGTTGTCGTGATGCTGATATTCATACCGCGCAACGCGTCAATCTTGTCGTATTCGATTTCAGGGAAAATGATCTGTTCCTTGACACCGATGTTGTAGTTACCACGACCATCAAATGCACGACCGTTCACACCACGGAAATCGCGTACGCGCGGCAGAGCCACGGTAATGAAGCGATCCAGGAACTCGTACATGCGAGCGCCGCGCAGGGTGACCATCGTACCGATCGGATAACCTTCACGGATTTTGAAGCCTGCGATCGCTTTGCGGGACTTGGTGGTCACTGGCTTCTGGCCGGCGATCTTGGTCAAGTCAGCAACTGCGTGCTCGAGAACTTTTTTATCCGCGATTGCCTCACCAACACCCATGTTCAGGGTGATTTTGGTCAGGCGTGGAACTTCCATTACCGACTTGTAACCAAACTTGCTGGTCAGGTCGGCAACGACTTTTTCTTTATAGAATTCTTGGAGACGTGCCATGATTTCTTAAGCCTTCACTACTTCGCCGGAGGATTTAAAGACGCGGACTTTTTTGCCATCCACTTCTTTGAAACCCACGCGATCTGCCTTGCCAGTCGCTGCATTAAACAATGCAACGTTGGACACGTGAATTGGCATGGTCTTATCGACGATACCACCAGTTACGCCAGTCATCGGGTTTGGCTTAGTCGCTTTTTTAGCGATGTTAATGCCGTCAACCACGATATGTTCAGCATCGATACGCTGCTGTACCACACCACGTTTGCCCTTGTCTTTCCCGGTCAGAACGATGACTTCGTCGTTTTTACGAATCTTATCCATTACGACTCCTTACAGGACTTCCGGTGCCAGGGACACGATTTTCATGAACTTCTCAGTGCGCAGTTCGCGCGTGACAGGTCCAAAAATACGGGTACCGATCGGTTCCAACTTGGCGTTCAACAGTACGGCGGCATTGCCGTCGAACTTCACCAGGGAACCGTCTTGGCGGCGAACACCTTTAGCGGTGCGCACAACCACGGCGTTATAAATTTCACCTTTTTTGACACGGCCACGTGGCGCAGCAACCTTAACGGTTACCTTGATCACATCGCCAATGCCAGCATAACGGCGCTTGGAGCCGCCCAATACCTTGATGCACATTACTTCTTTGGCACCGGTATTGTCAGCCACTTCGAGCCGGCTTTCAGTTTGAATCATAGTATTCTCTTTCCCAACTTAAGCCGAAGAATCCACACAATGTAGACCCACGGTCAGTCTTGGTCCCGCCAGAGCCGCCCTGCTGGGCTTCACTGTTTGGGTGCATGACCTTCATACATCAACTGACCGCGAATGCTACTGTCTGTGGCCAGACACTTTGCGGCGTTACATGAACGAAGCCCGCAAGTATTACATACAATTTGCGGGCCTGCAAGTACTAATTAAAACCCACCGCCGAAACGGTGGTTTTTATTTAAACGGTTGGTGCGGCTTGAACCACACGTGTCACCGTCCATGCCTTCGTTTTGGAGATCGGGCGACCTTCCTGGATCTCAACCGTATCACCGGCTTTGACCTGGTTGGTCTCGTCATGCGCATGATACTTGTTCGAGCGCATGATGATCTTGCCATACAAAGGATGTTTCACGTGGCGCTCGATCAGAACGGTAACGGTTTTGTCCATCTTGTCCGAAACCACTTTACCGATCAGCGTGCGCTTGAGCGACTGTTTCACTGGTTCGTTCATTTGGCTTCCTTCAGATTCATTACCGTCTTCACACGCGCGATATCGCGGCGTACCTTCTTGAGCTGCGAAGTGTTGCTCAGCTGTTGCGTAGCGATTTGCATACGCAGGCCGAACTGTGCCTTCAACAGGTCATTCAGCTCTTTTTGCAGAGCTGGCTGGTCCTTGCCGCGGAGTTCAGTTGCTTTCATATTCAACTCCAATTATTGGCCGACTTGACGTACGACAAACGTCGTAGCCAGTGGCAGTTTAGAGGCGGCAAGACGGAAAGCTTCCCGTGCCAGCGCTTCATCAACGCCATCCATTTCATACAGTACTTTGCCTGGCTGAATTTCAGCGACGTAGTACTCAGGATTACCTTTACCGTTACCCATACGGACTTCAGCCGGTTTGTTCGAAATCGGTTTGTCCGGGAAAATACGGATCCAGATACGGCCACCGCGCTTGATGTGACGCGTCATTGCACGACGCGCCGCTTCAATTTGACGCGCAGTGATACGACCGCGCGCAACTGCCTTCAAACCGAATTCGCCAAACGACACGGCGGTGCCGCGGCTGTGCGAAATACCGGTATTACGGCCTTTCTGCTCTTTACGATACTTTCTGCGTGCTGGTTGCAGCATGATTATTCTCCTGCTTTCTCAGCTGGTGCTGCTGCGGCGGCCGGTTTAGCGGCGGTACGCACACGTGCACCTGGTGCTGTGGATGGTTTCGCACCGGCACCGGCTGGACGTGGGCGGCCAGCTGGCTTACCATCGTCACGGCGTGGGCCGCGGCTTTTCTTCTCGTCAGCTGGGGTATCGATGACTGGTGCATCGCCGTTAGGCGCGCGGTCACCCTTGTATACCCACACCTTGACACCGATGATGCCGTAGGTGGTCGACGCTTCGCTGGTACCGTAGTCGATATCGGCGCGCAGGGTATGCAGAGGCACGCGGCCTTCGCGGTACCACTCTTTACGCGCGATTTCGATACCGTTCAGACGGCCGGACGACATGATCTTGATACCGAGAGCACCCAGGCGCATTGCATTTTGCATTGCACGCTTCATGGCGCGGCGGAACATGATCCGTTTTTCCAGCTGCTGAGCGATCGAATCGGCGATCAGTTGCGAGTCGATTTCTGGCTTGCGAATTTCTTCGATGTTCACGTGAACAGGTACGCCCATGATCTTGGTCAGCGCGGACTTCAGTACTTCGATGTCTTCGCCTTTTTTACCAATGACCACGCCTGGACGCGAGCTGTAGATCGTGAAGCGCGCGTTCTTGGCTGGGCGCTCGATAACGATGCGACCAACGGATGCGTTCTTCAGTTTCTTTTTCAGGTAAGCACGTGCTTTCAAGTCTTCGTTCAGCATGGCAGCGAAATTACCGTTGCCTGCATACCAGCGCGAAGCCCAGTTACGGGTGACCGCCAGACGGAAACCGGTTGGATGAATTTTCTGACCCATCGTGGCTCCTTAGTTACCGACAGTCACGTAAACGTGACAGGATTGTTTCGAAATACGGTCGCCACGGCCTTTTGCACGCGCGGTGAAGCGCTTCAGGACCGGGCCCTTTTCGACGTAGATCGTTTTCACGAACAATTCGTCGATGTCCGCGCCATCATTGTGCTCGGCATTCGCAATAGCGGATTCCAAAACGCGTTTGATGATCGCAGCACCTTTTTTCGGGCTGAATTGCAAGATGTTGAGTGCAGCGTCAACTTTCTTGCCACGGATCAGGTCAGCAACCAGGCGGCCCTTTTGGTCCGACAGGCGCACACCTTTGAGGATAGCTTTAGTTTCCATTATTTCTTAGCCTTTTTGTCAGCTGCATGGCCCTTGAACGTACGGGTCAGTGCGAATTCGCCGAGCTTGTGACCAACCATGTTTTCGGAAACATAAACCGGCACGTGCAGCTTGCCGTTATGAACCGCGATCGTCAGGCCGATGAAGTCAGGCATGATTGTCGAACGACGCGACCAGGTTTTGATTGGCTTTTTGTCTTTGGCTGCTTGCGCGGCTTCAACTTTTTTCACCAGGTGGGCGTCACAGAACGGCCCTTTTTTCAATGAACGTGTCATGTGCTACCCCTTATTTCTTGCCGCGGCGCGAGACGATCATGGAAGTCGTACGCTTGTTGCTGCGTGTTTTCTTACCCTTGGTCTGTTGGCCCCATGGCGAAACTGGATGACGACCAGCTGCTGTTTTACCTTCACCACCACCGTGCGGGTGATCGACCGGGTTCATGACCACACCGCGAACGGTAGGACGAACACCGCGCCAGCGCATCGCGCCAGCTTTACCGATTTTACGCAGGCTGTGCTCGGCGTTACCGACTTCACCAACCGTAGCACGGCACTCGATGTGCACGCGACGTACTTCACCCGAGCGCAGACGCACTTGAGCGTAAGTACCTTCACGCGCCATCAGCACAACGCCAGCGCCAGCGGTACGTGCCATTTGGGCACCTTTACCTGGCAGCATCTCGACGCAATGCATCACGGTGCCGACTGGAATGTTGCGGATTGGCAAGCAGTTACCCGATTTGATCGGCGCTTCCGAACCATTCATCACGCTATCGCCAACGGCCATGCCTTTGGTTGCGATGATGTAGTGGCGTTCGCCATCGGCGTAGCACAACAGAGCGATATTCGCGGTGCGGTTTGGATCGTATTCGATACGTTCCACTTTCGCTGGAATACCATCTTTGGTGCGCTTGAAGTCGATCAAGCGATAGTGTTGCTTATGACCACCACCGATATGACGGGTGGTGATGTGACCGTTGTTGTTACGACCAGCGGTCTTGGATTTCTTTTCAACCAGGGCAGCGAACGGACGACCTTTGTACAGGTCTGGGTTCACCACCTTTACCATGCCGCGACGGCCTGGCGAGGTTGGTTTCATCTTAACGAGTGCCATTATGCAGCCTCCTCGGAGAAGTTGATTTCCTGGCCAGGCTTCAGGCACACGAAAGCACGCTTGGTATGGTTACGACGACCGTTGAACTTGCCGGTGCGCTTTTGCTTACCTTCGCGGTTTGCAGTTTGCACAGACAGAACTTCAACCTTGAACAGCAGTTCGACCGCTGCCTTGATTTCAGGCTTGGTTGCATCCGGCAGTACGCGGAATACAATTTGCTCGTTCTTTTCCGCGACCATGGTGGCCTTCTCGGAAATGACCGGCGCCAACAGCACCTTCATCAAGCGTTCTTCGCTATGTTTCAAAATCGCGCTCATGCCAGCATCTCCTCAATCTTAGCCAATGCAGCTTTGGTGACCAAGATCTTCTTGTAGAACACCAGGGACATCGGGTCTGCGTGACGTGGCTCAACGACGAGTACGTTAGGCAGGTTGCGCGATGCCAGTTCCAGGTTTTCGTTCAGAACGTCGGTGATGATCAGAACCGAATCAAAGCCCAGACCGTTCAATTTTTGCGACAGCAGCTTGGTTTTTGGCGCGTCGATCGTCAGATCGTCGATGACGATCAGGCGCTCTTCGCGAGCCAGCTGCGACAGGATCGAGCAGATACCTGCGCGATACATTTTTTTGTTCACTTTGTGGGTGAAGTTTTCGTCAGGCGAGTTCGGGAAAATCCGACCACCGCCGCGCCACAGTGGCGACGACGACATACCAGCACGAGCGCGGCCGGTACCTTTTTGGCGCCATGGCTTTTTCGTCGTGTGGTGAACTTCTTCACGGTCTTTTTGCTTGCGGTTACCACTACGTGCATTCGCTTGATAAGCGATGACGACTTGGTGGATCAGCGCTTCGTTGTAATCACGGCCGAAAATCGTATCGGCTGCAGCAACGTTCGAGGCGGCTTGACCTTGCGCATTCAGAAGCTTGAGTTCCATCGTTTAAGCTCCCTTCTTGGCTTTGGTTTTGATGGCTGGCGAGACAACTACCTGGCCATTTTTCGCACCTGGAATCGCGCCTTTGACCAGCAGCAGCTGACGGTCGGCATCGATACGGGCGATCACGAGGTTCTGGATCGTACGGTTAACGTCACCCAGATGACCGGTCATGCGCTTACCAGGGAAAACGCGACCTGGATCTTGTGCCATACCGATGGAACCTGGAACATTATGCGAACGCGAGTTACCGTGCGTTGCACGGCCAGAAGCGAAGTGGTAACGTTTGATAACGCCTGCATAGCCTTTACCAATGGTAACGCCTTGCACGTCGATCTTTTGACCGACTTCGAACAGGGAAGCAGCGACAACATCGCCAGCTTTCAGTTCAGCGGCTTTAGCAGCATCGACACGGAACTCTTTCAACAGAGTACCGGCTTCAACACCAGCTTTAGCGTGATGACCAGCAACAGCTTTGGTCACGCGGGAAGCGCGACGTTGACCGAATGCGACCTGAACAGCGGAGTAACCATCTGTTTCAGGGGTTTTGATTTGCGCAACACGGTTGTTCGATACGTCCAACACGGTGACCGGGATCGAATCCCCTTCATCCGTGAAAATGCGCATCATACCAACCTTGCGACCGAGAAGGCCTAGGCTCATTTTTTCTCCATTCCCACCTGCGATTGGGCGGGGCTTGTTTAACTACAAAGTAACGTAGGACCCAAAAAAGACGAATCCATACCGAAGCCGGCTAGTATATAGCACAAAAACCCTTGACGCAACAAGTTAACACGAGGTATGTCAAAGTGTTGCGCGACGCCCATGCGGGAGTTCTCGGCGCGCTTGAAAAACGCTGCCGCAAGGCAACTTGGCGGGCGCAAAGCACGGCAGCATGCGCCCTGGCGGGAGATGACAGAAACACACAAGGCGCGCCATGGCATGCGCGCGCCGCCCTTCCCCTCCCGGACGTGGCGCCCGAAAAAGCTTATTGCTGGCAGTTGATCAGGCAATGCTCGTACAACTCCTCGCAAATGGGGCTGCCGCCAAGGTGCGCCCGGCAATTGGCCACTTTTTGCCCGCACTCGCTATAGCACTGCGTGACATCGCCGGCAGCAAACGCATACGAGGCACTCAGGCCGAGCGCAAACAGGAAAGCCATCGTCTTCTTGATCATATTTCATCTCCGTTTATCAGATGGAAGAACAACCTGAACGACACGCCATCCTCGCACCGCCCGGGCAGACACCGTAGTACCCGCCATTGCTTGAAAAGCAATGCCAATAGAATACCGTAAACAATACCAACCAACTACCAATTTACGGTGCCGTGCTTCCCGCACAACATAAAACGCCAGCCCGGACATATCACCGTCCGGGCTGGCTGGAAGAAGGCACATGGCGCCGGAGTGGCTCTTACTCCTGCGGTGCTCCTTTGCCAATCTGATACCAGTCCACCTTGCGCGTCGCTACCATGATGGCGGCCAGGACGGCAAACAACAGGATGCTGCCCATTACCAGTGCATTGTTTTCCGAGCTTAGCAAGCCGTACAGCGCGCCGTACAGCAGCGTCAGCGCCACGCCGAAGCCGATGCCGCGCCAGGCGTTGTGCAGCACGTGCACCAGATAAAAGCTGGTCAGCACGATACAGGCGGCGCTGGCGATCAGGTAAGCGGCCAGGAAGGAGATATGCTCGGCCAGGCCTACCAGCAGCAGGAAGAAGATCACCAGCGACAAGCCCACCAGCAAATACTGCACCGGGTGGATCGGCAGGCTTTTCAGGATTTCAAAGATGAAGAAGGCGGCAAAGGTCAGCGCCACGAACAGCAAGCCATATTTGGTGGCGCGGTCCGATTGCGAATACACATTCACCGGCTCGATGAA
Source organism: Janthinobacterium algoris (assembly GCF_051380935.1). Taxonomy (NCBI): domain Bacteria; kingdom Pseudomonadati; phylum Pseudomonadota; class Betaproteobacteria; order Burkholderiales; family Oxalobacteraceae; genus Janthinobacterium; species Janthinobacterium algoris. The sequence continues at coordinate 26,022 of NZ_JBNYXZ010000032.1, forward strand.
GCCCACGCTGAAGCGGTCCACCTGACCCAGCGGCGCACTGTCGGGCACCTTGAATTCACCCTCGATCGTGCTCAGCTGCGTTTGCGCATTCGTGGCCAGCGAGGAGATATTCCACTCGGCCTGAAAGCCATCGGCGTTGATCTGGCGGTATTTCGGCGATGGCAGGAAGCGCCCGCCAAACTGCGGATGGGGCCAGTTCGACTTGATGCTGATCTGGCTGTTTTTCGCCACCGGCACGAAATGCTGGCGTTCGATGCCATCCAATCCCAGGGCAAAGCTGAATTTCACCTGTTGCGCTTGCGCCAGCGGCATCGCTCCCAGCGGCGCGTGCAGGCCGCTGCGGAAGGCAAACAGGTCGGTGCCCTGTTCGAACTCGATCTGGCGCCCGTCCCAATCGATTTTCGGGATATTGCGGATGCCGCGCACGTCCTCAATCGATAGCGCAATGAAAGGCTGGCCGACGGCAATGCGCGCGTCTGGCGTCTTGCGCGGCAACTGGTCAAGACTCGGCACCGTGAAGTCGCCCCTGAACGCATGCTGGCCGCTGTACACCAGCACCTGGTGGATGCCACGGTAGCGGCGGTCGGTCTCGATGGTGCCTTCCTGCAGCAAAAAGTTCGGGTACACCAACAAGCGACGCTGCACCGTGCGGCGCTGCAACTCCGTGCGCACAGGCACACTCACTGCCTGTGTCTTGTCATCGCCCTTGCCCACCTCCACGCGCTCTTCATACTGCTCCGTGTAGGGAATCACCAGGATGGGACCGATGATGGTTTGTTCGCGCACCGAATCGGCGGCGATGCTGTTGACAGCTTCCTGGCGGAATTCCATCCGCTCCTTGATCGTTTCCTGAATCATCAGCAAAGGCAGGCCGATCAGCAGCATCAGGCCAAACACGATCAACGCTTTGACGAGTAAAGTTTTTTGCATGGCGCATCCTTGAAGTAAGGACGCCAGTGTAGAAAAATCATATGCGCTGATGATGCGCTGCGTGTGAAGTGTGGAAATAGATGCACGCTAAGCCAGCGGCAGGCACAGGCGTGCGCAGGCGCCACCCTCCGCATGATTGAACACCTCGACCGTGCCACCATGCAGGGAAGCGACCTCGCGCACGAAGGGTAGACCCAGCCCGGTGCTCTTGCCGGCGCTGGGGCGCGGCAAGGAGTAAAAGCGCTCGAAGATACGCTCCAGCGCATACGCGGGGATGCCTGCACCCCGGTCGCGCAAGGCAATTTCCACCTGGCTGCCCTGGCACCGCGCCGTCAAGTCGATGCAGCTGCCCGGCGGCGCAAAGCCGGCCGCATTGTCGAGCAAGTTACCCAGCGCCTGGCGCAGCAGCAGAGTATCGCCCGCCACGCTCGCCTCGTCGGCCTGTAGTTGCAGGCGCACGCCACGCGCCGCCAGGGTGGCCGCGCCATCCTGCGCCACTTGCGCCAGCAATGGCCCCAGCGCGATACGCTCGGGATGCTCCAGGCGCTGCTGCTTTTCCACGCGCACCAGAGCCAGCAGCTTGTCGATCAGTTGTCGCTGGCGCGCATTCTGCTCCAGGATACTGGCCAGAAACTGGCGCCGTTCGGCTGGCGGCATGTCTTCCTGCAGCAGTTCGGCCGACGCCTGGATGGCGGCGATCGGGCTTTTCAACTCATGCGCCAGCGTATGCATCAGCTGCTCCACATATTCCTTGCCTTCCAGGCGCGTGCGCATCGCCTCCAGCGCCCGTCCCAGGGTGCCGATCTCGTTCTTGCCCAGCGCCGGCAGCGCCACCTTGCGACCCGCTTCCACGTCGCTGATGTAACGCATCAGCTTGCCCAGCGTATGGTGCAACCACCAGGCAAATGCCAGGCCGATCAGCAGCGACAACAGCAACAGGATGGCGCCGCGCTGCAATATCTTGCGCTGGCTGCGCTCGACAAAGGCTTGCACGCTGGCATTCGGCTTGGCCACCGTCAGCACGCCGATCACCTCATTGCCGTCGCGAATCGGCGCAGCCACGTGCATCACGGTCGACATTTCGTCATCGGGCCGGCTGCGCGTGCTGCGCGCGCCATACTTGCCCTGCAAGGTGAGATACACGTCATTCCAACGCGAATAATCGCGCCCCACGTCGCGGCCACTGGAATCGAACAGGACGATGCCGTGCCGGTCCGTGATGGTGATACGGTAATCGAGCGTGCGCTTGCGCACGCCATTGATATTGACGTCCACGCCATGGCGCGCATAGTCCTGCATGCGCTCGGCCACGGGCGACTGCGCCAGCGTGCCCGCCTTCAAGTCGGGCGCCACCAGGCTGGCCAGCAGTTGCGAGGTATCGACCAGCGTATCCTCCAGGGTCGAGCGCACGCCCGGCTTGACCTGTTCCATGAAGACATTCAGCAGGAACCAAGCGGCCAGGCCCACGATCAGGAAGTAGCCGAGCAGGATACGCAGGCCGATCTTCATGCGCCGGCCAGGCTGTAGCCGAGGCCACGGTGGGTGTGGATGGGATCAACCTGCGCATCGACGGTGCGCAGCTTGGCGCGCAGCGATTTGACATGCGCGTCGACGGTGCGCTCGAGCGTATCGGGCGCCCCGCTCCACACGCGCTCCATCAGCTGCGCGCGCGACAGGACGTGGCCGGGATGCTCGAGCAAGGCCTTCAGCAGCAGATACTCATAGCGGGTCAGGTCCAGCGGCTGACCATGGAATAACACCCTTGCTTCAAGCGCGCGCAACTCGAAGCGCGCCGGCACCGGCGCACCTGGCGGGACGGCAGCAGCTATCGTCATGCCAGTCTCCGGCGGCTTCTGGACCACGCCTGCGCGACGCAAAATGACACGGATGCGCGCCACCAGTTCGCGCGGCGAAAACGGCTTGGTGACGTAATCATCGGCACCGATTTCCAGGCCGACGATACGGTCGATTTCATCGCTGCGGGCCGTCAGGAAGATCACCGGCACCTCGGAAAACTGGCGCAGCCGGCGGCACACTTCCAGCCCGCTCATGTCTGGCAAGCCCACGTCGAGCACCACCAGCACGGGCAATGGCGCAGCGTCGCCGGGAGTGGGACGCAGCAAGGCCAGGGCCTGTTCGCCCAGCATCACATGGCGCGGCGTAAAGCCGTCCGTGCGCAAGGCATAGGCGATGCTGTCGGCTATCGCCTGTTCATCTTCCACGATCAGCACAGTCTTGGACATGGCGGCGGCACGCATTAATGGACAAGCCCGGAGTATCCCTGAAGCGGGCAAGCGGCGTCAATCGCGCGCCTTGCCGTGCGCTGGCGAAAAGCCGCCCATGCCGAAAAAACTTATAGTATATTTATCACAGCATGACTCCACTGATACACCGTGTCTAACACCCGTACGAGGAGACTATGAAGACCCATACCATCAGCCTGCTATGCGCCGTCAGTCTGTTGGCCGCCTGCGCGGCGCCAGCGACACTCACCACCTCCAACGCACAACACGACGCCTGCAACGCGGCCGAACTCAAAGGCCAGTTTGGCGAAGCGGAACTGGCTTGTGTGCAGGCGCTACGCAGCGCCGAGCAGGCCGGGGCCAGTGCAGACATCCTCTCCCAGCGCCAATACAACCTGGGCCGCATCAAGCGCTTGCAGGGCAAGAATGCCGAAGCGGAGCAACTGTACCGGCAAGCCCTGGCCACGGAAGAAGCGGCGCAGCCACGCAACGATGCGCGCGTCGGCCGCCGCATGGTGGAACTGGCGTCGGCGCTGGCGGCGCAAGGCAAGTGGCAGGAAGGCACGGGCTATCTGGAACGCGTGCTGCCGTTGTTGCCGCAGCTGTCGCCAGCCTCGCGCACGTATTCGGCAGAAGTGCTGCGCCAGTATGCCAAACAGCTGCAGGGCGGGCCGCAAGCCGCGCTGGGCACGCGCTTTGAGGTGGTGGCGGCCAGCCTGTAGGCGCTCCCGGGCCGGCCTAAGGCTGGGCGACGTGGATGCTGGCCTTGATGTGCTTGAGGTGGGCCACGATGGTGAACGTCATCACCACCAGCAGCGACCATGAGCTCCATTTGCTGACATGCACCGCCGACCAGGCGCCAAGCTGGTTCGGATAGCGCCACACACCCCAGAAAGTGCTGATGTTTTCGGCCAGCCAGATAAAAAAGCCGACCAGCACGAAACCGAGTAGCAGGGGCATGCTGCGGTCGCGGTCGAGCGGGCGGAACACCACGGTGGTGCGCGCGTACAGGCCCAGCGCGCAGGCGGCCAGATACCAGCGATAGTCGCCGATGTAGTGATGGGTGAAGAAGTTGGCGTAGATCAGCAGCGCGATCAGCACCGCCATCCAGTACGGCGGATGGTGACGTATGCGCATATCGAGCAGGCGCCAGGTCTGGATGATGTAGCTGCCGACGGCTGCGTACATAAAGCCGGAAAACAGGGGTACGCCCAGCACCTTGCTATAGGCGAAGTCGGGATAGCTCCACGACTGGATCGTCCCCGATACCTTGAACACCTCCAGCGCAAAGCCGACAGCATGAAACAGACAGATGGCTTTCAACTCATCCCACGTTTCCAGTCCGCTCCAGAGCATCGCGCCCTGGATCGCCAGCGCCACCAGCAGCAGCACGTCATAGCGCGGCAGGCCAAACAAGCCGGCGCGTGGCACCAGGAACACGGCAGCAAAAAACAGCCCCACGAACAGGCACGACCTCGCCTCCTTGATGCCGAAATACAGGAATTCGGTCAGGAAGCGCGGCCAGCCGCGCAAGCGGCTACGGGGCGCGGCATTTAACAGGTGGGTATCGAGGGCATTGAGCATGCAGCAACTTTATCGAGCGGCGTCAACACTGTAAAGCGATTTTGCACGCGTACGGCGAAGCCGCCCATGCTAGCCATGCACCAATAGCAATGGGGCCGGGCGCACTCACGATTGTGAGCAGGCCCGGCCCCATCATCAGGCAGCGGGACACCCCGCCGGCCTGGAACAGCTGTCAACACCTGATGCTACGGTATTGTCAGCCGCCCTTGAAACTCTTATTGCAGTTTGATTTCAACATCAACACCAGCTGGCAGGTCCAGCTTCATCAGCGCGTCAACGGTTTTGTCCGTTGGGTCAACGATGTCCATCAGGCGTTGGTGCGTACGGATCTCGAACTGATCGCGCGAAGTTTTGTTGACGTGCGGGGAACGCAGCACATCGAAACGTTGAATACGGGTAGGCAGTGGTACTGGGCCTTTGACGACAGCGCCGGTGCGCTTCGCGGTTTCAACGATTTCCAGAGCGGACTGGTCGATCAATTTGTAATCGAAAGCCTTCAGGCGGATACGGATTTTTTGGTTTGGTGCCGACATGATATTTCCTTAAAAGAACGAACCGCGCGGTCTGCACGGCAATGAGGTCATACGGGAATTTCTGACGCAACAACCGTCAGGGTCGACATGATAGCACCAAAATGCTTGCCAACCCCGGCAGTTGAATAAAAAGAAGGGCGCCGGGCGACGACGCGTCTTCTTTTATGCAGGCTTAAGAATTAGGCCAGGATTTTTGCAACAACACCAGCGCCGACGGTACGACCGCCTTCACGGATAGCGAAGCGCAGGCCTTCTTCCATCGCGATCGGGTTGATCAGCTTGACGGTGATCGACACGTTATCGCCTGGCATGACCATTTCTTTGTCTGCTGGCAACTCGATCGAACCAGTCACGTCCGTCGTGCGGAAGTAGAACTGTGGACGATAGTTGTTGAAGAATGGCGTATGACGGCCGCCTTCGTCTTTCGACAGAACATAGATCTCGCCAGTGAAGTGGGCGTGTGGCTTGATCGAGCCTGGCTTTGCCAGAACTTGACCACGTTGCACGTCTTCACGCTTGGTGCCGCGCAGCAGCAGACCAACGTTGTCGCCTGCTTGACCTTGGTCCAGCAGCTTGCGGAACATTTCCACGCCGGTGCAAGTCGTTTTGACGGTATCGATAATACCAACGATTTCGATCTCTTCGCCGACTTTA
>NZ_JBNYXZ010000033.1:0-18038 GCF_051380935.1 Janthinobacterium algoris
CCAGCTTTACTGCTTCTTCTCGAAGCTCTGGCGTGTATGTTGTTGAGCGTTTCATATGTTCTCCAGTTGGTGAAGTTTGCCAAACAAGAGTGTCCGAAAAAGTCAGGGTACCTCACATTTCTGCAAGTTATCCATAAGGTCGAAGTGATGAATTGGTTTGTAATGTTTTTGGACACGGGTCTCGGGGCGAAGCCCTGAGTCGACTGCGACGGGCGCGAAGCGACCTAGCGGGTGAAACACTGGATGAATTGAGCACAGCGATATACATCCGGCATCCTGTCCTTTATTGTTCGAGATTGTGTGTTGTGAATTTGCATTGATTTTGCATTGTCTTTACACTGGTTTCGCTACAAGTGTGGAGATGATCTTACTGACTTCTAAGCGATAGATGCTGAGGATCCTCCGGGTCGCGGTAGGGGCGCCCACAGAATTCGGAAAATAGTACGCTAAGGATTTCCCCTCGTCTGCAAAGGCCGAAATTGCCCCTCATTGATCTTCCGGTTCTGGCGCCAAACGTAATCCCCGGTCAGGTTGATGTGCTCCCACCCCAGCGGCGAAAGGTACCTACTCAAGGCCATCTCCCTACGAAGCGGACGACTGGGTGAATGTTCACGGGTTTGAATCCCGTGCCGTCCTAAAGGCTCCTTGAAAAACATCCTATTAAGGGTTTCCTTGAAGGGGTCTTTAAGGACTTTTTTACTATTGATAAAATACGTTATCAATAGTAAAGTCGTCTGCACGGATGGGGCTGATTTTGAATTAAACCTCCACGTTCTCTGGATAAACCCAATTTCAGGAATTTTGATGGTAAAAAAATATGAAGGCGATGAGGCAGGGAGCGGACCAGGATCGTTCTGCATTCCTCGCGCCGTGCTGGATGCGCTGCTGGACGCCAAGGCCAGCGCCTACGAAATTTGCTCATACCTGGTCTTAGCCAGATTCACCGAGGCCACCGGGCAGTATTCTTCAGCGAGCATCAGTGCGGTAAACCGCTATACCGGGGCCAACAAGACCAAGGGCGGCCCCGTCGATCGCGCCATCGAACGGCTGAAAACCATTCGTGCCAAGGGGAAAAAAACCGTTTCCAACGGACGCAGTGGAAAATCCCATCAGATGGTTGAGCAAGTCGTCGACCTAGGGCCTATTTTGTTCGACCGCGACACATGGCAGGATCAAACGGGAGAAATCTTGCCGGATGGCCCCACCGAGCGGGGAAGAATCTTGTACATTCTGCCTGACTTCGGCGAATCCATCGAAGATCGGATCTGGTTCGGCGGCAACTTGGTAAAAGGCGTCGGCGATTTTGGGCAGCCTTTAAAGGCCCTGAAAAACGCCGGCGACGTGGCGGCACGGCTTCTTCTGTTGCTCTATGCGGTCCACGATATGGAAACTTGGGGCGGCGTGCGTCCAGCCGGAGAGGGCGCGGGCCCATGGCAGCACTATGAGCCGGTAGCTGATGCGAATCAACTATGCGGAGGGGTTCGCCTGATTCGGGCAAAAGCTGCAGGAATGGTCGGATCGTTTGCAATGTTTTCCCGGGCCTGGTCTACACCGACTTCTTCACAACCATGGTGGGATGCACATGCTGCGGCCGGGGGACCAGTATTCCAAGCACTGACTGCTTTAGAGTCCTGCGGCATGTTGTATGAGGTAGTGCTTGTCCTGAATCGTAATGCAGACAAAAAACAGTTCAGTAGCGGTGAGGAATATGGGGGCATTCCTGCCGATGCCGAGCCGCTTTATGAATTGGATTGCCGCACTCAGCACGGCTACAAGCCCCAGGGCGAAGTCGGTATTGGTGGCGCTACGGCAAATACCGCAGGGGCGCTAGGCCACTCTGTGGCGCTAGAGGGAGGTGTGTTTGATGGCACCTATGCCGCCATTGTCTTGCAAGGTAACCCAGCCATGATCGCCGGAATTTATCGTCTGCGTTTTCGGGTCGCCAATCCAAAAAATGTGGGCGTCAGCGGCGCCTGGGCGCGCATCCACCAGAACAATCGCGAAGCGTTCGAGCTGGTGCAAAAAGTTCGTATTAAAAATGGCCTGCCAGCGCTTGCGCCAACGGATGGCGATTTTCGCCCCTCCGAGAAAAAGGCATATGCCACACCCCGAAAGGCCAGCACTCACAGTAGGGACGATCTACCATTTTGACACTCGCGTACCCTTCAATGTTTTTAATGATATTCAATGATGTTCAATATAAAGTAAAAAGAAGGAAGTTATAGACGAGCGCGGCCCTTCCTGCAAAACAAGACGCAAAAAAGCGCATTTCCTCGAACCCAAATCGCCGGCAAAAATAACGTCGCAATTTAGGACAATGTCCAGAGTCGAATAGCGGTCGTGACGTCAGAATAGCGGTATCAATCAATACCGGGACATCCGATGAAGCCGAAGCATGTGTTGGAATTTTTTCGCAATGACCACTGGCGTGTCCGCTTGGTGGTTCTTGTTTTGTACTGGACCTTTTTGCTGGCTCTGGCGGGATTGATCACGGGATCAGTCGATAAATCCCTATTTGAGCCGTTACTGAGATTGATATTGAGGAGGCTTATTTGAAAAGGTCACTGCTTCGCCCTCGACCACCGCTGGATGAACACCTAGAACCACCGATGCTCACGGCGATACAGTTCCACCAGTTGGCCGACATGCCGCCGGCACTTACCTGGTTCGCCAATATCGACAATCCGCAGACACGCCGCGCCTACCAGGCAGACCTGGGCGAGTTCATGGCGTTCACCGGCATTGAGCGGCCGGAACAGTTCAGGATCGTCACGCGCGCCCACCTGCTCGCCTGGCGCCGCGACCTGGAACGCCGAACGCTGGCCGGCGCGACGATCCGGCGCAAGCTGGCGGCCCTCTCGTCCCTGTTCGATTTCCTATGCGAGGCCAATGCCATTGCCGGCAACCCGGTCATGGGCGTCAAGCGCCCGAAGATGGCCAGCCAGGAAGGCAAGACGCCGGCTATCGGCGACCACCAAGCGCGCTCATTGCTCAACGCACCGGACGTGACCACGCTGAAAGGCCGGCGCGACCGCGCCATCCTGTCGACCTTGCTGTATCACGGCCTGCGCCGCGCCGAACTGTGCGCCCTGGTCGTTGGGGACATCCACCAGCGCCGTGGCGTGACGCATCTACGTATTCACGGTAAGGGGGGCAAACTGCGCTACCTGCCGCTGCATCCCGCCACCGCAGAGGCCATCAACATCTATCTGGAATTGGCCGGTCACGCCAGCGACGTCCAGGGCGCCTTGTTCCGGCCGGTGAGTAACAACATCCGCGTCGGCGGCACCGCGATCACGGCCGACGGCGTCTACAAAATGCTGGCCTGCTACGCCGCCTCGCTGAAGATCGATGCCGCTGGCTTTGGGCCGCACGCGCTGCGGGCGACCGCCGCGACCAACGCGCTGGAGCATGAGGCCGACATCGCCAAGGTGCAAGAATGGCTGGGGCACGCCAACATCGCCACCACCCGTATCTACGACCGCAGGAAAATGCGGCCGGAGGACAGCCCCACCTTCAAGGTCAACTACTAGGCGCTCCACTTAACGTGCGGGCCGTTTGACATAATTTTCGTATCACTAAACTATTACCTGAGTTACCTATCATTGTAGCTGTACAACCATACAGCTTTTTTTCACTTATCATGTAAATATCGAATAAATATGGCGTACAATCAATATCACTACATTTAGTTGCTTTAAGCGTTTTTATATCAACATGTAGTTTTTTGTGGTTACCGTCAATTTATCTGGAGGTTCACATGGCAACATCGAAGAAGAGCAACGAGCAGACGTCAGCGCCTGTCGCATCGAAGGCAAGCAAGATTCTGTCCAACCCAAAGTCAACGCCTGCACAACGCAGCGTCGCGGCCTCGGCCTTGACGCAAGCGCCCAACAAACCCAAAAGCAAGAAGTAGCCGGATCGCGAGGAGGAGATATGCAAATTAATCTTGCCCGTCTTCTCGAATGCTCGACCAATGGCCCGCTAACATAAATGCCGCGAAAGACAGAATTAGTGATTTTTTTGTCTTTCAAGAAATAATTGAAAATCCCTAGAGAGACAAAAAAATTCATTTTTTTGTCTCTTAAAAGACTAATTCACATCATTTTTTCTTTCTAAGACAAGTCAAATTGCAGTTGCATCCCGCTCCGAAGCTCTGAACTGTAAAGTGGATCCATCAGTCAAGATACTTTCCCGACTAATTTAAGCTGTGCCCGTTTCCACTGCTTCAGCTGCTAGGCGCTGACCCGTATTGCTCTCTTCTTGTGACTTCTTCTTGCCGTCACCAAACCGGTCGACGATCAGCGCACCGCCGCCAACCCCGTCGCGGTAGACTTGCTCGGGCGTCTGGTAGCCCAGCTGTTTGCGCCGACGTTACGATTCCAACTGACCCACCTCAAAACCTCTGGAACCGTTGCTGCACGCGGGTTTTCTGGCTATCGACGTGGGTTACCAAATGTCAGCCGCTTGGGTCAAAAAATCGTCGGCGCCAACACACAGTTGCAGTTGCAGTTGCATAATAAATAGTACATAATGTAAAGTATGAAGGTTCCAGTATAATAGAAACCATCTTTCTATATAAAAGGAATAATAATGATTTTTAATAATGTGGATAAATTTTCGAGAGAAAAAAGTATATTTTTTTTAATTTCTGGTTTTTTGCTATCTTTTTTATTTTCTTTATCTGGATTATCTTTAGTTTATTTTTTTAATAATTCAAATCCTTTAAGATTTTTATCTGGGATGGCGTTGTTTGTTTTATTTGGATATTTTGCTTATTTTTATTACAAATGCTTAAAAATTAAGATTAATTAATATTAATATTTTAGAAACTGGTTAATAATTTAGCGGAAATTTAGCCAATGCAGCAGCAATGCTTCCATGGATAAGTGAGTATTGATTAATTCAATTTATGAAAATTCGCTTTCTTAAAAATCAAAGACTTACATATTATTTTTGGAAGAAAATTCAAAAAAATCAGCTATTCCCTATCGATGAAGTTTTTAAAACCGTCACCTCCCCTTTTAAAACTCTAGTGAACGCCCCTGGATTCGCTACCTTTACCGATTAATGACTGTTCTGCCGCTATATCAGCAATAAAAAGGTTGTAAACTGTTTCTGATAAGTTCATCATGCAGGCAATGGCAAAGAAACCAACGATTCCCGATCTTCGATCCTCTCTCACGACGAAAAGACGCATTCATTCTGAGTTTGTTTGCGCGCCTAGATCCGCTGGAGTCAAAGGTCAATAAGGCCAGCCAGAATTTGAGCAAGCCGCCGTCGTCCGATGGCTTGGTCAAGAAGCCGTCTTGCAAGCCGCCCGGCGGCCAAGCCTGTCACACCTGCACGACTTTCAAACGCGTCGCCGATCCGACTGAGATGGCTAATAACCCGTTGCCGCAGCAGGGCATACGTTGCCACGGCGCGCTGCCACTGGAGCAGGCCGTGGTGGCTGCACGGCTCCAGATCATCGACGTGCCAGCCACTGTATTTAACGTCATCGAGCACCTTACGCTGACGGTGATCTGCCGCTGCGGCCAGGCCCATGTCAGCAAATTACCCGACGACGTTACCGAACAGCTAATACGTACCCAACGTGCGGGCCTTGGGCGTGCATTTGACGCAATGCCAAATGCTGCCGTATGCGCGTATTAGCCGGCAATCTTCTCGAGCTGATTGCTTAGCTGCTGAACAGTCACAAAGATTCATAACATCGTAATTAAATTATAGTAATTTATAATTTTGTAAAAAATATTACGTTTTGTGACAATGTGTGATTTTCTATTTTCATTCTCCTGTTATGATGAAAATTCTCAAGAAGTAGAAATATGTTGAAACAATGAATTTTTTGATTATAACTATATGTTATTTCGTATTTATTGTTTCTGACATTATTGAGAGTATTGTTTATTTATATTATCAAAATTTTAATTAAGTTGAAAGGTTTATATGCAATATATGGAAATGACTGAGCAAGAGGTTGATCTCGTATCAGGAGCAGGTTTTTGGTCTGGCGTAGGGACGGCAATGGACTATGCTGGCCGTGGAGCGCTTGTCGGTGGCATGATTGGTTTCGGAATTGGAAGTGCTCCACTTGCAGCCGCCGGAGGATTTATCGGCGCTGTGTACGGCGCAGGTCTTAGTGTCTTCATGGAAGCTAACTAGCCTCAATAAATCATTTACTTAATCTTGGCTACTTTAAATGTAGCCAAGACTTATGTATTAATTAACTAATTATCATTGTATGATAATGTTAAATTTTAATAAAATAATAGTTTATTTTTATTTACCCGAATATTTTTTATTAATCTTATGAAGTTCTTCTGAGAAAAATATTTTTCTTTTTTACATTTGCACTTAAATTATTAAATTTATTATTATTTTGAAAAAATTTAGTATTTTGTGGCAAGTTTAATAAAATAACTTATTTTTGAAGAAATAGTTTATGAAGATGTAAAATGGTTAGCATGCATATTCACCACATTAAATCGTCGAGTATTTCTGTACTGCTTTGGCGCTACAATAGTAAAATTGCAATAATTAATATGGTCTGAAGATTATTTAAAATTCCTAAAATAAATTATTTTAAAAGTTTTTATTATTGAGCTCTTCTCTGAGCGATATTTCATTCGAAAAGCACTTATCTTGCGTGATCAACCCAGTGCAGCGGCGTCGCCACCAGCCGCGCCTCAAGCTGTCCAGCCTCTGTTCCGCCAGCAAGCCCTCGAGCATGTCAGCACGCGCCAATATGGCACGGTCATCCTGGCGCGGCCTGTCAGCCATCTTTTTTTGACACTGCTGTTTTTGGCCATCGCGCTTGCCATCATCGCTTTTTTCATTTTCTTCAGCACCACCCGCAAGGCGCAGTCGCAAGGCGTGCTGCTGCCGATCAGCGGCGTGATTCGCGTCATGCCGGGCCAGTCCGGCGTGATTACCGAGGCGCGCGTGAAGGAAGGCCAGAGCGTGCGTGCCGGCGAGGTGCTGTTCGTGCTGTCAGGCGAGCGCAGCAGCGCGAATGCCGGTGCGCCGCAGCAAGTGGTGTCGACCTTGCTGAAAAGCCGGCGCGACAGCTATGACGCGGAGTTGAAACAATCGAGCCTGCAGTCGCGCCAGCGCATGGCGGCCGGCCAGCGCCGCGCCAGCGACCTGACGGCCGAGATCGCCCGCATGGAAGACCAGATCGTGCTGCAGCAGCGCCGCATCACCCTGGCCGAGCAGTCCTATAAACGCTACAGCGACCTGCACGCCACCAATTACATCTCGTCTGCCCAGTTGCAGGACAAGCAGGCCGAACTGCTGGACCAGCACCAGCGCCTGGCCGAACTGCAGCGCATCAAGTCGGCCAGCGGGCGCGACCTGGCCACCGCCGAAGCCGATGTGCGCGACCTGCAGGTGCAGGCCCAGCGTGATGCCGAAAACCTGCAGCGCAATGTGTCGGCCATCGAGCAGGACCTGACGGAAAACGAGGCGCGTCGCGAGATCCTGGTGCGCGCCGCGCAAGACGGCAAGGTCACCGCGATCACCACCGAAATCGGCCAGACGGTGGCGGCCAACAGCGTGCTGGCCTCGGTGCTGCCGATGGGCGCGGAACTGGAGGCGGAAATCTATGCGCCGTCGCGCTCGGTCGGCTTTATCAAACCGGGCATGCAGGTGCTGCTGCGCTACCAGGCCTATCCGTACCAAAAATTCGGCCAGTATCCGGCGCAGGTGCGCGAAGTGGCCAGCACCTCGCTGCGGCCGGAAGAGCTGGCCGTGCCGGGCGCCGTCAGCGGCACCAATGGCGAACCGTTGTACCGCATCCGTTTGCGCCTGCAGCGCCAGAGCGTGCAGGCGTACGGCGAAACGCTGCCCTTGAAGTCCGGCATGCTGGTCGACGCCAGCGTGCTGCTGGAACAGCGTCGCCTGTATGAATGGGTGCTCGAACCGCTGTTCAGTATTTCCGGTCGTCTGTAAGCCTTCACATTCCCTTTTTGGTTGCGCCCGATGCATTTACCCTCTCTTGCCCATTTGTCCTTCTGGCGCAGCAATCGCCTGCCCGTGTTGCTGCAAACGGAAGCAGCCGAATGCGGCCTGGCCAGCTTGTGCATGGTGGCCAGCTACTGGGGCCACCAGATCGATATCTCCAGCATGCGCCGGCGCTTTTCGGTGTCATTGAAAGGCGTGACCCTGAAAGGCCTGATGGCGATGGCGCAGGGACTGGCACTGCACACGCGGCCGCTGAAACTGGACATGCAGCATCTGCCCGAGCTGAAACTGCCGGCGATTTTGCACTGGGACCTGAACCATTTCGTGGTGCTCAAATCGGTCTCCGGCAGCCATGCGGTGATCCACGATCCGGCCGTCGGCGAACGCCGTTTGCCGCTGGCGGAAGTGGCGAAGCACTTTACGGGCGTGGCGCTGGAGCTGACGCCGACCGCCGACTTCAAAAAGGTTGAGGAAAAGCAGCAGTTCTCGCTGCTGTCGCTGATGGGGCGCGTGGTGGGCCTCAAGCGCGGCCTGCTGCAACTGCTGGTGCTGGGCCTGGCCTTGCAGGTGTGCGCGCTGGTAGCGCCGTTCTACATGCAGTGGCTGGTCGACGAAGCGCTGCTGGCGGCCGATCGCGACCTGATCACGGTACTCGGTTGCGGCTTTCTGCTGCTGGTGCTGATACAGACGGCAATCGGCGCCGTGCGCTCGTGGATCACCACCGTACTGGCCACCAATTTGAACCTGCAATGGCTGGGCAATGCGTTCGCTCACCTTTTAAAGTTGCCGCTGCCGTATTTCGAGAAGCGCCACACGGGCGACATCGTCTCGCGCTTCAATTCGATCCAGACCATGCAGCGCAGCCTGACGACGCAATTTGTCGAAGGCGCGATCGATGGCGTGCTGGTGCTGGCCACCCTGGGCATGATGCTGATCTACAGTCCGCTGCTGGCCGGCGTGGCCTGCATCGCGGTGGTGTTGTACGTGCTGCTGCGCTGGGCCATCTTCAAGGCCCTGCGCGAGGCGACCGCCGAGCAGATCATCCACGCCGCCAAGCAGCAGACGCACTTCCTCGAATCGGTGCGCGGCATCCAGAGCATCCGCCTGTTCGGCCGCAATGAAGAGCGCCGCGCCAGCTGGATGAATGCGCTGGCCGACCAGTTCAACGCCGACCTGCGCATCGCCCGCTTGTCGGTGTCGTACCAGACCGCCAATACATTTTTATTCAGCGCCGAACGTGTCATCATTATCTGGATGGCCGCGCTGGCAGTGCTCGACAACCGTTTTTCGGTTGGCATGCTGTTCGCCTTTATCAGCTACAAGGATCAGTTCAGCCAGCGCATGGCCAGCCTGGTCGACAAGCTGTTCGAACTGCGCATGCTGCGCCTACATGGCGAACGGGTGGCCGATATCGTGTTGACCAAAGCAGAAGAAGACAGCAACGACGTGGAAATCGACGTCGAGCATATTTCGCCATCGATCGAGATCCGCAACCTGGCGTTTCGTTATGCCGACAGCGAACCATATGTCTTGAGTGGCCTGAACCTGAGTATTCCTGCAGGCCAGTGCATCGCCGTGACCGGCCCGTCGGGTTGTGGCAAGACGACCCTGATGAAACTGCTGCTGGGCTTGCTGGAGCCGTCCGAAGGCGAGATCCTGATCGGCGGCGTGACCCTGGCCAACCTGGGCATGAAGAACTACCGGCAACTGCTGGGCACCGTTATGCAGGAAGACAGCCTGTTTGCCGGCTCGATCGCCGACAATATCAGCTTCTTTGCGCCATCGCCGAACCAGCAGCAAGTGCAGGCTTGTGCGCAGCTGGCGGCCGTGCACGGAGAAATTGTCGCCATGCCGATGGGTTTCAATACCCTGGTGGGCGATATCGGCAGCGGCCTGTCGGGCGGCCAGAAGCAGCGTATCCTGCTGGCGCGCGCGCTGTACTGCAATCCGAAACTGCTAGTACTCGACGAAGCAACCAGTCACCTGGATGTATGGAACGAGCACGCGGTGAACGCCGCGATCCAGAAGATCAAGCTGACGCGCGTGATCGTTGCGCATCGGCCTGAAACCATTGCGATGGCGCAGCGGGTGGTGGTGCTGCATCAGGGCAAGGTCGTGCAGGATGTTATGCAGGAGGTAAAGGACGCCGCGTAGGCCAATTCAGTGCAGCGGCGGATGCAAATGCCCCAGCTCATGACTGACCGCACGCGTCACGATCTTCACCCTCGGCTACTGCAAGTCTTGGCGCATCGCCTCCCACTTGCCAGACAGGACACTAATGGTGCAGTACAAAGTACCTATTAGGTTACAAGCACTGGGCCCGGCAACACTCGGAGACGGTCATGAAGCAGCTGCGTTTAAGGGCAGTTGCGGAAGTGAGACGCCGTGGCTTCAGCTTCATCGATATTGCGGATGGCCAAATTCACGAACTTGACCCGTACCGGTGGGACGCCTTCGTCATGGAAGCATGGATGGATTTCTCTGCGGAGTTTCCGACGCAGTCAAAGTTGATCGAGACATTAATTACCGACTTCGTTTTCATTGGCCCGTACGCATCATACGAGGCGCAAACGACCCAGCCGCTATAGCCACTGTCGGCTGTCGAAGGTCCGCAATGGGTCGAAAGCGGCCTGTCGGCGTAGGCGTATTTCCTTTGCAGTTAGCGCGAGCACGTTGACGTCGAATGCGAGCCGGCACCATGGATTGCGAGCATATTTGCAGATAGCGCGAGCACGAACCGTCCGTCATTTGCACTTAATCTGAGCTGGGAAACGCGTCGAATGCGAGCATGGCCACTTTCAAACGCGAGCCGCTACATCTAGCGTGAGAATCGATGTCCGATTCGATCAAAATATTTGCATCGAAATTGCATATTTCATATCTAATTTGGCCCAAGTTAACACAAGCTTGCGTATCCTGCCCTCACTTTCCTTCATATATATATTTGTAGCAAACACAGAGCAGATACATAAAAAAGTAGAGCAAAACCGTAGTAAAAACAGAGCAAAGGCAGAGCAAAAACAGTCAAGAACAGAGCATAAACATAGCGAAAACAGGTCTCCTTGGATAAATATCCTCATCAAAATGGGTATCCTCCGCGCTATACCCGCTCGTTTCTGGCATTGGGTACTGAGAATCTAGGTATACGTTCAATTTTTTGGATGCTTAATTTTTCCTGCCTGATACAAGTCAAATTGCAGCTGCATTTCGCTCCAAAGTTCTGAACTGGTACCGAAAATATCGCCAAGGCGAAGCGCCATATCATGAGAAATTCCTACCGCCCCAGTGATCACCTGTTGAAGCGTGACATGGTCAACACCCAAGCGCGTAGCTGCATCGGGAATTGTCATTTCACCGAGAAACTCTCTAATTACTTCGCCGGGATGCGGCGGGTTGTGCTGGTGACTCATAGTAAAAATCCGTAAAAATTTAATAATAGTCGGGATAGCCAAAAATGGGGCTTACAGCTCAATTCCATTGGATTTAACACAAGCATGCGTATCCTGCCCTCAATCTCAAATCTCGTCCTTTTAGAAAATTTAAGTACATCTCAATGATATTCTAAAGCAAGTCCAGAGCACTCCAAGAACACGTTCAGAGCACGTCTAAAGCACGTCCAGAGCAGCGTTAGGCTATTCAATTGAACACGGTAGTGCGAAATTGCAGGAGTGAATGTAGCTACATTCACATATCCTGCCCTGTATTTCACCGTTCTTTTTCCAATGGTATATCTTTAAGTATTAAAGGGTACTAGATAGTATTTGATGGTACCATGAGATACCAAAGTTCTAATCAAGCAGCCTTAACCCATGACTTTTCCAAAGCGTCGAGGGCCTGCTCGAGGATTTCGCCTAAGGGCATATCCCGTTCCACTGAGATTTCCATCAGTCGTTTCTTGGCTGCGAACGTAGTCTTGATGTTGACCTGTTCGCTGCGGCCAGTAATCCGGCGGCGGCTGGGCAACTGTGGTTTTTCCGTGACCCGAGCCGATGTGGGCTGCGGCGTAGTCGATGCCTCTGGTACAGGCTTTTTCGCCGGTTGGCGGCTTGGAAAACCATGCGCTTCCGCGACGTGGTCAATCACGGCATGGTCAGCTTTGGGCTTTGCCGGTGCTGGCGTAAAGTCGCCTAAGTCACCAAATGGGTTTGCTCGCTCGATCATGCTAACACCTCCGGACTCTGCTGATGTGCGCCACGAAGGGTTGCAATGACCTCCTGTGCGAACTGCTCGGCGTTCGATACGGCCTTGTCAAGGTTGGCGACGTCGCTAACGCTGAGACCCGACAGAGGTTGCCTGAATGAAAACATGGCACGGAAGGCTTCGCGTTCGTTAAGTTCCGTATTGAAAACCGGAATTCCGGCCGCAATCAGACCCTTTTCGATGTGGGCTAGAGTTCTGGTGCGGATGGCGCTATTCGTCCTGGTTAACAGCACCGAGTAAGGTACCTTGCGTCGGCTCATTTTTTCCTGTTGGGCGATCACGCGGAAAGCGCGCCCAGCTTGCTCGGCGTCGAGCTGACTACCTTGGGTGGGCACAATAACCAAGTCTGCCTGACTGATGGCCATAAGCACGATCTTCGAAGCTGTCCCTTCCAAGTCGACGATCACAAAAGGCGTACGCACAGCCGCATCTTCAATTCGTTCGATGATGTTCTCTTCGTCGGCGTCAGCAATGATGTGCAGGTGCTCAGGCTTGGCGCCACCCTTGGCCCAACTCTCGATTGGGCGGTTCGGATCTGCATCAATGATAGTGACGTCAGCACTGCGGGACAGCTGCTCAGCCAATATAAGCGAGGACGTGGTTTTGCCGGCGCCGCCCTTCGGCGAAACAAAGACAATGGTAGGCATTAGTACCTCTAGATATATGGTGGTACCATATGTTACCAAAATAGGATATTGAATGCTACTAGTAGATTCATGGTACTCGCCTACATCATAAGAACGGATAAGCAGCTGTTCGATAAAGAGCTGGCCGGCAACGTAGCGCTAACAAAGTTGATCTGATCAGCCGCATTAGGAAATTAGTCAAATTGAGTAACCTGGGGGCGACAGGGCGTGTGTGAAAACACGAGTGCCTGGGAGTTCATCATCACGCCGGCGGCGGCCGTTCCGAGCCCCAAGCATCATGATGACTATGCAGCGGGCGGCCATCAATAATCAGTCTTAGGGTCGCCGATATAGCCCCAGCCTTCTTTCTTCGCCCGTTCCAGCATTTCATGGATCAGTTCCATGGTGGGCACCTTTGGACCTGAAAACCCAGCGTCAACGCGCATGCCGATTAAACCAACCTCCCCAACCAAATCCGCCCACGGTAAAACGCCCTGAGCGGGGTTTTTATCCGTGGCCAGGGTGAGGGCAGGCCCACTCGACAAAAAGGTGCTGACGAGGCTATAGGCAAGCCCCAGGCCTATTATCTTGCCGAGACATATCCCACCCGCCATCTGAAAGCTAAACAACTGGCCTAAATGATGCCTGCAGGGGCGATTTGAGTCCGAGGACTGAAGCCGTAGGCGAAGGAGCGAGGATGGCCCGTTAGGGCCACCCCTGCCCATGACGGCGGTCCTCCAGACCGTCCGATTGTTGACAGTTGGGTTCTTATCCGTGGGTAGCCGACTGCTTGTGTGATGACCCGAGGCCGCCGAGTATAGGGTTTTCGTAAGTACGCGCATTGGCGCGTTCTTAGCCCGCTTGCGGGCTGTTGACAATCAGGAGGGGGAGCCGACTTGATCGGGGGAACCTCGCGCAGCGGGGTGCCCCGGCCGCAGGCCGCGTCTTTGCGTTAAAGATTTTAAAAAGAGTTAAAAAACGCGCGCGTTGTTACAGCTGTGGATATCGTGCGGGAAGCCGCGCCTACACTGACTCTACGAAAATGGCGCGTCAGTGATACCCCGAATGTCCCGTCAGTGATAACCCGATACTATCCACAGGAAAGCGTCAGTGATAACCCGATACTATCCACAGCCGTCAATGAAACCACGATACCCAGTTAGCTGAGGGTGTCAGTGATAACCCGATACTGTGTTTGCTTGTTACGAGAATTGAGCCCCTGGGAGTTTGCTTTTTCCTGATGCCACGGCCGCCATTATCTTTTTGGCATCCCGAATATAGAATGTCACCTGGTCTTTCTCTCGGCTGTAGATCAGTCGGTATTCTGGCAAGGTGTCGCCGGCTTCAATAGCTTGGACCTGGCTACGGAATGCACGAATGTGGCTATGGGCGCTGCATTTCTCCCGCAACAACTCTAGACCGATGGTCCATGCTGCCTGGTTGCCGCAATGCTTCCGGGCTAGCTCGTACAGACGGCGCTCAAGTGGCTTGCGCAGGCGGAAGTAGTTGCGGTGGATCGTCAGCACCTCGTGAGCCTGGACCGCGTTGAATAACCACTTCGACAGTGTGATTTCCACCGCGATCATGCGCTCGTTATCCGGAGATTTTTCCACGATGGTCCAAGTATCGATCAAGCCGAAACCTTCCTTGACCCTAGTGCCGCCTGTCTTGATGTCGGTCTTGATCCGTGTACCAGTCAGGCGTTCAAGGGTCGCTTCCAGTCGCTTATAGTCCTTGCCGCCTGTTGTCTTGTTGGTCGTCACCAGGTAGTCGTACACGACGAAACGGACGGTCCTGTTTTTAGCGTCCTGCCGATCGCAGTTGAGGGCTTCGGTCATCTGCGAAATGACATAAATCAGCACGTCCTTATCGAACATTGTTGCCCGCCCCATCACGCTAGGCGTGACGGTCAACGCCCGGTTTCCATCCTGGCTTTCCCAATGCCAAACAGACAGATCTGGCTTGGTGGACAGCGTGAAAATTGGCGCTTCCATGCTCGCGCCATCGTCTTTCATGGCGTAGTCGAACATATCGCAAAGGAAGAAATCACGCTCCACATGCCGCACGGGCAAGAGCTTGGCGCGTTTGCCGGCGACCTTGGCCACGTCCTTGGCCGGCGCTGCCGGCGCTGCCGGCGGTTGCTCGATGTCGGCCGGCGGCGCCGGCGCTGCCGGCTCCGCATCGCCAAACAGGTCCGTCTGGCCGCGTGCTACGCTCGCCGCCAGGGCGGCGTCGGCGCGGGCCTGGATATTAGCCATTGCCTGAGACTTGTTCACGCTCATACGCTTGCCCTGGAATCAAGCCAGTCATAGGCGGTTTCTTCCGCGTCGGCGTGCGCCTCGGCCAGCTGGTACGCTGCCCACGCGTCAGCAGGTACGGCCGACTTAGCCACGGCCAGCCAATGGCCGCGCTCTGGCTCGCCGCAGTCGTTCCACCAGGTCACGCCGGCTTGCGGATCGTCCAGGACGATAGGGAACACGCCTCCGCCGACTTCTTCGCCGTTCTCAAGCATCCTAAGCCGCCAGCCGCCGCCCAGCTCCACCGGGCGCGGGATAACTTCATAGCTGCACTTCATGCTGGAGCCTTCCGATTTTTCGCTACGGTCTGATGCACGATGTCCAGCGCGTGCTGTACCACTTCCTTGCGGGTGGCCATATCCCATTGCTCCATCAATTCGGCAAGCTGGCCGGCCTGGGGCGGGTCGAGAAAAAAATCCAACCTGGTCGAGCCGTCCACGGCGCGTTTCTGCCGGGTCTTGCGGTTGCGCTCGATGGGCGGCAGTTGCGCGCCCGATCCGGCCGGCCGGCCGGCGCGGCGTTTCTGTTCATCCATGATGTACGGTCCTAAATTGCTGCGGAATACAGAGACTGTAGCCGACAATAGCACCCGGATACAAGAATTATTATCCCATTTGACATAAAACCCGTTCCGCGCCGTCGATAGCACAACAATATTTTTGCAGCCGGGTTCAAAAACGTTGTTCAATGCGCGCTGCATCATGGGGACGAGGAGAGTTCGACAATGAATCTGCAAAAGCTAGTCCACCATATACACAACGGCCGGCGCTACTTTGTCAGGCGCGGCGAAAGAAGCGCTGAGCCGGCGTATTGCTTGGAAAAGCTACTTCCATGGGTCGCGGTCTTCATCGTCGCGACGCTGCTCCGGCGCGTCCTCCAAGTCGTCCGCGCCAACCTCAATAAGACGCGCTTTCAGTGCTGAGTACGCCAGGTCATCAGGCATTTTTTCTCGCTCGTAGACAGCCGCAATCGCATGCACCGGATTCCAGATAAGAACATATTGCATCTCACTGGCCAAACCAGGCTTGATGTCGATGAATCCCAACTCCTGCAGGCGCCGCATCCTAGCTCGCCACGTCACCTCGCCACGCGTACCCGTAAAGCCCGATTCAAACGCCAACTCCCTCTCGTTTCGTATCTGGGGAGAACAGGGGAAACGGAAAAAATCGTACGCTAATGCCCGTTAGCCAAGGCGGAACAGAGGGAGCGACGCCCTTGACCGTTGCAAAGACCTGTTGCGATAGCATTGGTAACCGCAACAGATTTTCGCAATGACCTGCGCCCGGTGAACGGTTAAAACCGCTGTTCGTGCGCAAAGGATCGTTTGCGCAACATACTTCACATACTATTTTTCCCGTTTTCCCTGTTCACTCCTATTTCAATAGTTTCTTGCGCAAGTCTGCGCCAGCTGGATGATCAGGAACCAAGCTTAACGCTTCTTCCAGGGCGCGGATCGCTCCTTCACGATCACCGTTGGAGGAGCGCTGTTGCGAGGACCGTATGAACCAGTCGGAAGCGAGATAGCGAGATGCCTTCGTTCCTATACCATCTTTGTACATTTCACCAAGAATCGACATGGCTGATGGCACTACGAATACGATTGCGTATTCCGTATTCATCGCTAACGCTCTCAAGTCAGCGAATGCTTGTGTACACATAGGAAGGGAATCAACACTAATGCCTGTATTTTTCACTGCGACGCAAAACTGAAAACGATACCATCCGTAATTGTGCATCGCCAAAGGTTCACGGGCATTCGAGCGCGTCATCAGTTCGTGATAATCGCTTTCAAACCGCGTCTTAGTTGCAGCGTCGCCGTTATTTAAATCGGTGTTCACTATACGTCTCAATAACTCATCTGAATCAATATATTTTTCTTGCGCGGTAGCTATACAACTGGTCAGCCCAATGCTTGCAGCAAAGAGAAGCCTGAGAAAAAGAGAAGGACGGAACCACAAAAACGATTGATAGAGCATCACGGTTTGCACATTCATAGTATAGGTGACTAAAGGAGCGCCATGCCGCTAACTGGCCCTCATTGAATTAAACAGTGTACAAGGGATGCCCACAGAATTCGAAAAAGAGCCATACTAAGCCGTTGCGCAAACGATCGTTTGCGCAACGTACTTAGCGTACTATTTTTCCCGTTTCCCTTGTCCTCCCCTCATAGCACCCACAAAATAATAAAAAATAAATTTTTGGCGACGCAGCTAAGGCTAAACGTATCTAGGGATTATAAAATTAATGTAAAATATTTTATACATCTAAAGAAAGCAGCTCATGGACATCTACGAGGTCGGGAAAGCAGTTCGTGCTCGTCGGTTGGCCGTCGGATTAACACAGCAACGCCTAGCGAAATTGGCGGGGCTATCACGTCAAACAGTGCATCAGCTTGAGGCCGGGACCATTAGCGACTTAAGTTTCAAACGCACGGTCAATCTTCTGAGAATAGTTGGGCTCAATTTCGGTCCACTATCCATCAATGCGAGGGAAAAAAAGCACGGCTTGTGGATGGCGGCAAAAAATGCAAGTGTCAGCTACAGAGGGGAGCTAACCAGCGATCAGTTACAACAGGCTTTAGCTACTGGTCAAGTACCGGCTAACCATAAATCATACTTACTCCATTTTTTGAACGAAACGCCTCTGCAGATAGTAGTGATGGCGGTAGAGGAAACTGCTCATCTGGAAGGAATCGAGCCTGCTCATATTTGGACATTCGTCGCGCAGCTGGCCGGCCAGCTAGGGAGTACACGGAGCGATCTCTGGTTGTAGTTGTAGCCGCTTGTTTTCGATTTGCAAACGTGGGTACCCGGTAAAGCGTCAATTCGGTCATTGAGGTGTACTGTCAATAGCGGACACTCTTGTTTCAAGCCGCCTGTGGTTGTTTGCTGAATTTTTCAGCAAACAACGCGGGCGGAACATTGCCGAGGCGCGAGTGGCGCCGCTGGCG
>NZ_JBNYXZ010000034.1:0-16234 GCF_051380935.1 Janthinobacterium algoris
TAGCAAGTTGGTCCCACCCCTTCCCATCCCGAACAGGACCGTGAAACAACTTTGCGCCGATGATAGTGCTGCAACCAGTGTGAAAGTAGGTTATCGTCAGGCTTGTTATTCGTAGTAAGAGAAAAACCCCGCCAGCGATGGTGGGGTTTTTTTTCGTCTGGTGCTTTGGCAGGTTTTACAGCGTACAGGCGTAAAAAAAGCAGCGCTACGCGCTGCCTTTGTCATTTGTTGATCAAGCAGACTTTATCCCAGTCAAGGGCAAAGCGGGCCAGAAATTTCTTGAGCCTGTCCGCATCATTCGGCTTGGCTTTCGCGGCACGCGAGACAGCATACAGCGTGCGGCCTGCATCGGACATGCTGTTCGACTGCTGACGCGCGCGGTGGAACAAGTAGGTGTTGCAGCTGTTCCAGATTGATACATGGACGGCCGGATGTGGGGCATATAGGCATGGCATGGCATTTGCTCTTCTTGGATATTCACTAAAAAAACCAAGGAGACCAGCATGACCTATTCCATCCGTACCCTGCTCGGCGTGGCAGCCGCCGGCGCCGTTGCCCTTACTTCCTTGCTGACCTTGCCGCACGCCTATGCGCATGGCAATGTCACGCCGCAAGGCGTCGACACCACGGGCTTGCCCAAGGTGGGCGACAAGTGGCTCGAGCAAAACCCATATCGTGGCAACAAGCTGGCTTTAACGGTGGGCACGTCGGCCTACAACCAGAATTGCGCACGCTGCCACGGCATCGAAGCCATCTCGGGCGGCATCGCGCCGGACTTGCGCCAGCTCGACCGCGATTGTTTCGGCATCAAGAATGAGACAAAGAAACAGGCTTGCTACAAGGAGACGGATAATTACTACCTCACCACCATACGCCACGGTAAAGTACGTAATGGCGCCGTGTACATGCCGCCGTTCGAAGGCGTCTTCAACCAGGAAGCCATGTGGGCCATCAAGACCTATCTGGAAACCCGCAGAGAATCGAACTGATCACGAAGGAGTCCCATGCGTTCATTTCAATTCCGGGGCGCGCGTGCGATGATCTCGCTCGCCTGCCTGGCGCTGTGCGCAGCCGCGCCGGCGCGCGCCGACTGGCAGAAAGTGCAGCAGTCGGGCAGCCTGAAAGTGGCTGTGTATAACGAGTTTGCGCCGTTTTCCGACAAGGGCACGGGCATCGATATCGACATCGCCGAAGCGCTGGCGAAAAAGCTGGGTTTAAAACTGAGCTTGCTGCCATTTCCCGCCGGCGAAAACCTGAACGACGATTTGCGTAATATGGTGTGGAAGGGCCATTACCTGGGTTACGGTCCTGCCGACGTGATGCTGCATGTGCCGGTCGACAAGAAGCTGATGGCGGATAACGACAAGGTTGAAATCTTTGCGCCGTATTACGTGGAAACCGTGCGTCTGGTGCGCAGCGCGCAAGCCGTGCCGCAATTCGATGGCGTCGCTTCGCTGGCCGGCAAGCGCATCGGCGTGGAAAAGGTCTCGATCGCGGCCATGCTGATGCTGGGTGAAGAGAATGGCAAGTACCGCGATGACGTGCGTATCTTCGACACGGCCGCCGAAGCCTTGCGGCAATTGCAGGCGGGTCAGCTCGACGCCGTGCTGGCCAACCGTTCGGAAATCGAATCGCTGCTGAAAAGCGATCCCGCTTTTCCCTTGAGTGAAGTGGCGTTCGCCCGCTTGCCGCGTGCCGGCTGGGCTGTGGGCCTGGCCGTCAGCCGCCAGCAGCTCGATGTGGGCAAGTTGCTGCAGGCAGCCATGAACGAGATGGCCACCAGCGGCGAGCTGAAAGCCATTTTTGAAAAGTATGGCGTGAAGGAAGCGCGGCCCTGAAGTCGCTTGCTTTAGTTGAAAAGCCCGCGCATCGGAAGAGGCGTGGGCTTTTTATTAGAAGGAATACTGGGCGCTGACACCTAGCAGCCAGTTACGGCCTGGCGCCGCTTCATAGTAGCGCTTGTTGCTGTCGCCGACGATGACGGAGCCCACGTAGGTCTTGTCGAAAAGATTGTTCAGACGGGCAAATTCCTTGAAGCGCCAGTTGCCCACGCTTTGTTTTGCATTGAACCGCGCATTGAACACCGTGTAGCCGGGTGCCGGCTTTTCGCTGTTGCTGTCTTCCGCGTAGACCTGGTTGCTAGCCACACTTTCCAGCGCTGCGCCAAAACGCTCTAGCGTGTCTTTCCAGGCCAGTTCTGCAAACAGGTTGGCGCTGGGCACGCCCGGCAAGCGACTGCCTTCGCGCACGCTGCCAAACGCTTGGTCATACACGGCGTGCAGGCTGGTCAGCGCCACTTTTGTCGTGAAGCCATACGGCAGGTTCGAGTCCAGCGACACCTCCATACCCTGGCGCAAGGTTTTACCTGCATTGCGATAGCTGGTGCGCCCGCCGCTGGACTTGTCGACTACGAGTTCGTCGTTGGTCTTGATCTGGAATACGGCCGTATTCACATGCGTGTTGCTATTGATTCTGGCCTTGACGCCCACTTCCAGATTGGTGCTGGTGGCCGGTTTCAGCTGGTAATTGAAGCCGCCGCCCGTGCCCGAGTAAAACAGTTCGTTCAAGGTGGGCGCTTCAAAGCCGCGCGCGGCGCTGGCGTAGACGTTGACGTTTGGCGTGAGCTTGTAGAGCAGACCCAGCACCGGCGTCGTATGGCTGAATTCCAGGCTGCCGCTGTCATCGCCATTGCCGAGGAAATGGTCGTCGACCGCCACTTTCATCTTGCTGTAGCGCACACCTGCGCTGAGCAGCCATGGTCCGCTTTGCCATTCCATCTGGATATAAGGATCGAGGCTGGAGACGACATCTTGCTCGTCGCGGCGCAGCTTGCCTTTTACGCCAAAGCTATTGCCGATGAAGTTCTCATAGCCGGTGCGGTCATCGCTGGAGCGGCCATAGTCGATGCCGATGGTGGTGCTCAGCTTGCCGCCGGCCAGCTGGTTCACGTGCAGCCAGTTGGTATCGATACCATAGAACTGGCGCTGGAAGTCGACCACGCCGCCCGAATGGCTGGCTGGCGCCTGGAAGCCTTTGGTAAATGCCTGGTACTGGATCACCTCGCGGTTGCCGCCATACGCCATCACATGCAGGCGGTCATCGCCGAACGATTGCTCGTAGGTGGCACCGATTTGCTGATGGTCGATGCTCTTGCGCGTGTTGTAGCGTTCGGCCAGGGTGCGCTTCGGGTTTTGCGTATCGCTCGCGTCGATTTCACCGGCGCGCGGGTCGCGGGAAAACGTGGGCCAGGTGAGGCCCAGCGGATCTTGCGTATTGCCCTGGTGCAGGCTGTTGGCGACGATGGTCAGCTTGCTGTCTGCAGTGGGCTTGACGGTGATCTTGCCGAAAGCCTGTTCACGCGTGGCGGTGCTGTGGTTGCGGAAGCCGTCCGTGCGGAAGCGCGAACCGTCGAGCACGTAGCCGATGCCGCCTGCCTGGCCTTGCGCCGTCAGGTCCACCTTGCTGGTGCCGTAGCTGCCGCCCGTCACGTTCAGTTCCACGGATGGGGGATGTTGGCCATCCCTGGAAAACAGCTGGATCACGCCGCCCGAGTGGTTGCCGTAGATGGCAGAAAACGGTCCGCGCAGCACTTCGATGCGCTCGGCCGTATCGAGGTTGAAGGTGGCGGCCTGGCCTTGGCCGTCGGGCATGCTCGCAGGAATGCCATCGCTGATCAGTTTGACGCCGCGCACGCCGAAGGCCGAGCGGGCGCCGAAGCCGCGCGACGAGATTTGCAAGTCTTGCGCATAGTTCTGACGGTTCTGCACGACCAGGCCCGGCACGGCGGCCAGCGCTTCCGACGCGTTGACGCGGATTTGTCCATCCTGGATGCGGGCGCTGTCGACGACGTCGATGGAAGCCGGCACTTCCTGGCTGGGGTGGGCGATGCGGCTGCCGCTGACGACCACTGTGTCCATGAGTTGCCCGTTGGCCAAGTCAGCGGCCTCGGCGGCGAAGATGTGGGGCGCGAGGGTGGCGCTGCCGGCGACAAACAGACTGGCAATGGTGTTCAGGCGGAAACGATGCTGCATGCGGATTCTCCAAATGAATAAAAGCCGGCTTGAGCGGCGTGTGTGGCATAAGTCTGCCTAGTCTTATCAAGCAATATGCCTGCCATGTCTCCATTGGTGGGCTGAAATTATACGCTTGTCAGTGGCACGGCGTTTGCATGCAGCAATGGTCAGATGCGCCGATACCGCGCGCTTTTCCCTCGTTTTGCCATTGAAAAGGTGATTATGCCCAACTTCTTCTCGCGCTTGCGCCAGGTGTGCTGGCTGTTGCCTGCGCTCGCCAGCAGCGCCATCCAAGCCGCTCCGTTTGCCTATGTGCCCAATGAAAAATCGGGCACCCTGAGCGTGATCGACACGGCTACCGACCAAGTGGTGCGCCAGATCGCCGCCGGCACGCGTCCTCGCGGCATCGCCGCCGGCCCCACCGGACGCCAATTGTTTGTTACGGATGCCGCCAGCAGCGCCTTGTTGCTGATCGATAACGCTGGCGGCACGCCCGTGCGCAGCGTGGCGCTGGGCAAGTCGCCCGAGGGCGTCAGTGCTTCCCAGGACGGTCGTTACGTGGCCGTGGCCGTCGAGGAAAACAATAGCGTGGCCTTGCTCGATGGTCAGACGGGCACATTGCTGGCCGACATCAAGGTGCAAGGGCGCAATCCGGAACATGCCGTCTTCAGCCCCGATGGGCGCTGGCTGCTGGTCAGTGCAGAAGAGGCTGAGCAAGTCGATGTCATTGATGTGGCGCAACGCCGCCAAGTGGCTTCCATTGCCGTGGGTTTGCGTCCACGCGGCATCGGTTTCAGTCCGGACTCGGGCCGCGCCTACGTGGCGTGCGAACTGGTCAATGCCGTCTACGTGATCGACATGACCGCGCGCAAGGCGATTGCCACTATTCCAGCGGGCAAGAATGCCAACGGCATCGCCGTCCATCCCAGTGGCAAGCAGCTGTATGTTTCGAATGGCACGGATGGCACGGTGATGGTGATCGACACGATCAGCAACAAGGTGACGGCAAGCATAGCCGTCGGCAAGCGCCCGTGGAACATGGCCATCACGCCCGACGGCGCCAAGCTGTACGTGGCCAATGGCCGCTCGAACAGCGTTTCTGTCATCGACACGGCCAGCGCGCGCAAGGTGGCCGATATTGCCGTGGGTGAATTGCCATGGGGCGTGGTGATTCGCTAGCGGCACAGCAAAGGTGTTACAGACTGGTACACCTGTTCCATTGTGCAGCGGCGCAGGGAACGGACGGCGCTGGCCCGAATTGGAACAGGATAGTCCTGCCTTGTTCAAAACGCACACACAGTCCCCTGGGCTGAACGACCGGCGTGCGGTGGCGATCAAGCGCATCGATCTGGCCGCCATGCCCTTGTAACAAGGGTAAAACCGGCTAAGTTGGTAGTGGGACGGCGAGCTGGCACGGCATTTGCGGAAGACTCCGTGTACTCACCCCATCTGTAACAGACGTTTGATTTTAATTAAATCAATTCCATTCTAATTAACCTGATAGAGGACGACATGAATCTCGCAGACATCAGCAAACTGGGCGTAGCCAACCCCTTCAAACAACGCTATGACAATTACATCGGCGGCAAGTTCGTTGCACCAGTAAAAGGTGAATATTTTCCCAACATCACACCGATCACCGGTTTGCCGTTTTGCGAAATCGCCCGTTCCACGGCGGAAGACGTCGAGCTGGCGCTGGATGCCGCGCATGCCGCCAAGGATGCCTGGGGCAAGACTTCACCTGCCGAGCGCGCCAATATCCTGAACCGCATCGCCGACCGCATCGAACAGAACCTGAGCCTGATCGCCACGGCGGAAACCATCGATAACGGCAAGCCGATCCGTGAAACGATGAATGCCGACATTCCGCTGGCCATCGACCATTTCCGTTACTTTGCCGGTTGCATCCGCGCGCAGGAAGGTTCCGTCGCGCAAATCGATGCGGAAACGTATGCCTATCACTACCATGAGCCGCTGGGCGTCGTGGGCCAGATCATTCCATGGAATTTCCCAATTCTGATGGCCGTGTGGAAACTGGCGCCAGCCCTGGCTGCCGGCAATTGCGTCGTCTTGAAACCGGCCGAGCAAACCCCCGCCTCCATCATGGTGTTGATCGAACTGATCGGCGACCTGCTGCCACCGGGGGTGTTGAACATCATCAACGGTTTCGGCCTGGAAGCGGGCAAGCCGCTGGCGTCGAGCAAGCGCATCGCCAAGATCGCCTTTACGGGTGAAACGGGCACGGGCCGTTTGATCATGGGTTACGCGGCGCAAAACCTGATTCCCGTCACCCTGGAGCTGGGCGGCAAGTCGCCGAACATCTTCTTTGAAGACGTGATGGATGCCGATGATGATTATTTCGATAAGTGCCTGGAAGGCTTCACCATGTTTGCGCTGAACCAGGGCGAGGTGTGCACCTGCCCATCGCGCGTGCTGATCCAGGAATCGATCTACGAAAAATTCATCGAACGGGCCTTGAAGCGCGTGGCCGCCATCAAGCAGGGCAACCCGCTCGATGCCAGCACCATGATCGGCGCGCAGGCGTCGCAGGAGCAGCTGGAAAAAATCCTGTCCTACCTCGACATTGGCCGTCAGGAAGGCGCCGAAGTGCTGGCTGGCGGCGAGCGCCACACGCAGGCGGGCGACCTGGAGGGCGGTTACTACGTGCGTCCAACGGTGTTCAAGGGCCACAACAAGATGCGCATCTTCCAGGAAGAGATTTTCGGGCCAGTCGTGTCTGTGACCACCTTCAAGGATGAGGCCGAAGCGCTGGCGATTGCCAACGATACCTTGTACGGCCTGGGTGCCGGCTTGTGGACGCGTGACGGTTCGCGCGCCTTCCGCATGGGCCGCGCCATCCAGGCGGGCCGCGTGTGGACCAATTGCTACCACCTGTATCCAGCCCACGCCGCGTTCGGCGGCTACAAGCAGTCGGGTATTGGCCGCGAAAACCACAAGATGATGCTTGACCACTACCAGCAAACGAAGAATTTGCTGGTGAGCTATAGCCCGAAAGCGCTGGGCTTCTTCTAAACCGGCAACAGGCACCGCACCTGTCTATCCAGGTGCGGCGCGCAGAAAGGGATGCCATGAGTGCAGCAATTGCCCGGGTGGTCGCCACCGATGCGGCGCTGGAAATGATGGACAAGTTGCGCCAGCGTCACGGCCCGCTGATGTTTTTCCAGTCGGGTGGCTGCTGCGACGGCAGTGCGCCCATGTGCTACGCGCTGGGCGAGTTCGATGTCAGTGATACCGATATTTATCTCGGCAATTTGAATGGCACACCGTTCTACATGGGGCTCGAGCAATTCGAGTACTGGGAGCATACCCAGTTGATTATCGATGTGGTCGATGGCAATGGCGGCATGTTTTCACTCGACAACGGCACGGGCAAGCGCTTCCTGACACGCTCGCGCCTGTTCACCGATGAAGAGTGCGCGCTATTGCATGCCCAGCCGCATGAGCACCGCAAGACCTGATACACACATACTAATAAAACAGAGGGAGATGATTGTGCAGAAAAAAATCATGGGGATACTCGTCGGTTTGGGTTTTGCTACGCTGGCCCAGGCGGCCGACGTGGGCAATGTCACCAATGCCATGCTCGACAGTACTGCGAAGAATCCGGCCAGCGTCTTGTCGTTTGGCATGGGCACGCAGGGCCAGCGCTATTCGCCGTTGACGCAGATCAATGACAAGACCGTGGCCAAGCTGGTGCCGGCCTGGTCGTTCTCGTTTGGCGGCGAAAAACAGCGGGGCCAGGAATCGCAGCCATTGATTCATAACGGCAAGATGTTCGTCACAGCATCGTATTCGCGCATCTTTGCCGTTGACTTGAAAACGGGCGCCAAGCTGTGGAAATATGAGCATCGCTTGCCGGACGGCATCATGCCGTGCTGCGACGTGGTCAACCGCGGTGCCGCCCTGTACGGCAATTTGGTGATTTTCGGCACGCTCGACGCCTACCTGGTAGCGCTGGACCAGAATACGGGCAAGATCGTCTGGAAGGAAAAGATCGACGATTATGCGGCCGGTTACTCGATGACGGCCGCGCCGCTGATCGCCGAAGGCTTGTTGCTGACGGGCGTGTCGGGCGGCGAATTCGGCATCGTGGGCCGGGTCGAGGCGCGCAACCCGATGACGGGCGACCTGGTGTGGAGCCGTCCTACCGTGGAAGGCCATATGGGCCACCGCTACGACAAGGATGGCAAGGCCATCGATAACGGCGTATCTGGCACCGTGAACAAAACCTGGCCGGGCGACCTGTGGAAAACCGGCGGCGCTTCGACCTGGATGGGCGGCACCTACGATCCGCAAACCAAGCTCGCGTATTTTGGCACCGGCAACCCGGCGCCGTGGAACAGCCACTTGCGTCCCGGCGACAATCTGTACTCGTCGTCCACCGTGGCGCTGGACGTGAAAACGGGACAGATCAAGTGGGCGTATCAAAACACGCCGAACGATGCCTGGGACTTCGACGGCGCCAACGAGTTCGTCACCTTTGACATGGATGGCAAGCGTTACGGCGGCAAGGCCGACCGCAACGGTTTCTTCTATGTTATCGATGCAACGAACGGCAAGCTGCAGAACGCTTTTCCGTTTGTAAAGAAAATCACCTGGGCCAGCAGCATCGACCTGAAGACGGGACGGCCGAACTACATCGCCGCCGGCCGCCCTGGCGACCCGACCAAGGGAGAAGAGGGCAAGAAAGGTACGACCGTGTTTGCCGCGCCCGCTTTCCTGGGGGCCAAAAACCAGATGCCGATGGCGTACTCGCCGCAAACCAAGCTGTTCTATGTGCCTGCCAACGAATGGGGCATGGACATCTGGAACGAGCCGATCAGCTACAAGAAGGGTGGCGCCTTCCTGGGTGCCGGTTTCACCATCAAGCCTTTGTTTGACGATT
The DNA here is from genome assembly GCF_051380935.1 of Janthinobacterium algoris. NCBI lineage: Bacteria > Pseudomonadati > Pseudomonadota > Betaproteobacteria > Burkholderiales > Oxalobacteraceae > Janthinobacterium > Janthinobacterium algoris. The sequence continues at coordinate 8,920 of NZ_JBNYXZ010000034.1, forward strand.
ACATCGGCGCCATGCGCGCCATCGATCCGAAGACGGGCAAGATCGTCTGGGAAATCAAGAACAACGCGCCGCTGTGGGGTGGCGTGATGAGCACGGCCGGCAATCTGGTGTTCTACGGCACGCCGGAAGGCTACCTGAAAGCCGTCGACGCGAAGACGGGCAAGGCGCTGTGGAAATTCCAGACGGGCTCCGGTGTCGTGGCGCCACCCGTCACCTGGCAGGATGGCGACACGCAATATGTGGCCGTCGTTTCCGGCTGGGGTGGCGCGGTGCCGCTGTGGGGCGGCGAAGTCGCCAAGAAGGTCAACTTTCTGGAACAGGGCGGTTCCGTGTGGGTCTTCAAGCTGGCATCGAAGTAAGGGGTGAAACGCCCGGGCCACTCGGATGGGTGTCTCCCCGTCTGCCGGGCGCTTTCTTTTTTCTGACGGCCCAGGCCGTCAGTTTTTTGTTTACCTGTACCTCGGCTATGCATACTTTCGGTCAAAAAATGAACACCGTGCGTGGCGATTGATCCGCTGTTGCACACGTCGACACGCCATTTTTTTCTTTTCCCCTCTGAGCCGTGCTGGGCACGCTTATTGCCAAAGCTTGAGGTACATCAAGCTTTGGTGTGCACACTAAAAACAGAGAAGAAAGAGGAGAAAAAAATGAAGCTATGGATCAAGCTGGGGAGCCTGGGTGTCATGACAATCGCAGCGATGGGGCAGGCGCAAGCTGTCGATATCAAGGCTGGTGACTGGACGGTGTCGGTGGGCGGCATCGTCAACGCCTATTACACGCAAGTGTCGTGTTCGGGCGATGCGGTGGGCGGGCTGGCGCTGGGCGGCCAGGCGCTCGGTTGCGGCGGCGAAAAGGATCGCACCACAATCGGCAACGGCTTGCTGCCGAATGGCTTGATCACTTCCGCTTCGTCGCGCCTGGGCGAGTACGACGTGAAAGCCTTGATCGGCATCTACAACTCGACGGCCACCGACAGCGCCATCAGCCAGAACAGCGTGGTCGATGTGCGCCAGGCATTCTTTACCTTTGGCAATGAGCAGATGGGCACCTTCAAGCTGGGCCGCGACTATGGCATCTTCGGCGCGAATGCGATCCTGTCCGACATGACCTTATTGGGCTCGGGCGCACCGGTGCAGGCGACGCAGCGGGGCCGGGTGACCCTGGGCCATATCGGCGCCGGTTATACCTATCTGGGTAACTATGGCCAGATCATGTACAGCACGCCGAAGTCGGGCGGTTTTGGTGCCGACGTGGCGCTGGTCAGCCCCGTTTCCGATACGCCCATCGTGGCAGGCTCGACCTATTCTTCGAAGTCGAGTCCGCAAGTGCAAGCGCAGCTGACGTATGTGCAGGAAGGCTTGAAAGCCTGGCTCGGCGTGAAGTCGCAAAAATTCACCTCGAAAACGCCAGGTGTCGATGACCTGACCATGCGTGGCGTGGAAGTGGGCGGCTCGTACCAGATGGGGCCGGCCGGCGTGCTGGTCAACTTCCAGGGCGGCAAAGGGCTGGGTATCTTGTCCGATGCGGACCAGGGCGATACCAAGTCGAAGAACTGGCTGCTGCAAGGCACTTACAAGACGATAGACAAGCTGAAGCTGGGCTTGTCCTACGGCATCAGCAAGAACGACGATAACACGGCCGGTACGGGCGGCTTGAAGTCGAACGCCAACCTGACCCTGGGTGCGTATTACTCGCTCAACAGCGCGATCACCCTGGTGGGTGAATTGGGTCAGACGCGCTCGAAAGGTTTTGCCGGTGGCGAAGCGAAGATGAATGGCGTGTCCCTGGGCGGCATTATTTTCTTCTAATTAATGAACGCGGCGCCTTGCGACAGGGCGCCGCACGGAGCGCAATACATGCGGATAATGCGGCTATTCATCGGATGCTGGCTATTCCTGTTTATCCTGGGACAGGCGTGGGCGGGCGTGCTGACCAAAGCCGAGCTGGCACGGCGCTTTCCTGCGCCCCTCATCGTTGGCGACAAGGAGGCCGACTTGCCCGTCTGGCCCTTGTTCCGGCAAAACGCCACGGCCACCGAACTGGTCGGCTACGTTTTTGAATCGTTGGACCTGGCCCCCATTCCCGGCTTTTCCGGCGTGCCCGTCAATTTATTGATCGCCATCAATCCGCAGGGCGATTTTCTGGACGTGGCCGTGCTGTCGCAGCACGAACCCGTGTTTCTCGATGGCCTGGGTGAAGCACCGCTGTTCCAGTTCGTCAAACAGTACCAGGGTCTGTCGCTGAAACAGAATATCGCCATCGATGCCAGGAAGAAACGCGCGCCAGACGCCACCCATGCCGATATCGACGGCGTGTCGAAGGCCACGGCCTCCGTGCGCATCATCAACCAGAGCGTGCTGGCGTCGGCCTTAAAAGTGTCGCGTAAGAAACTCGGCTTCGCGCAAGGCCGCGATCCCGACCAGATTGCCCGTATCCGCATGGAGGTGTTTGAAAAACTCAGCGCGGCGCAGATGCTCAAACAGGGCTTGATTCAGCATGTACACCTGAGCAACAAGGACGTGGAAACCTTGTTTGCCGGCAGCCCCGGCGCGGGACTCGATGTGGAAGCCGCGAGCGCACCGGACAGCGTGTTCATCGACCTGTACCTGGCGTATGTGTCCGTGCCCACGGTGGGACGCAATCTGTTGACGGAACGCAGCTGGAACAAATTGCGCAACCGGCTCGACGAGGGCGACCATGCCATCCTCGTCATGTCGCGCGGGCGTTACAGCGTGCTGGGCGACGACTTCGTGCGCGGCACCGTGCCCGACCGGCTGTTGCTGAAGCAGGATGGCTTGCCCATCGACATGCGCGACCTGGACCTGGAGTTGAACTTGTCGGAGGGGGCAGCGTTGCCGACGGAAAATGTCGCTGTCTTTCGCATCATCAGCCAGGCGGGACTCGATGCGGCCAGCCCGCTGGCATTTTCTCTCCCCATCACGCGCAACAAGGGTATCGTGTATCCGGAACGCATCGCTCGCAACGTGGATTTCAACTACCGCTTGCCGGCCGATTTGTATACGGCGCCGCAAGGCGACGATGCCACCTGGCGCGGCACGTGGAAGAACCGCAAGGCTGAGCTGCTGCTATTGGTCGCCGGGCTGGCGCTGCTGTCCGGCGCATTGGCGTGGCAGAAACGCCTGGTGCGCGAGGGGCGGCAATTTACCTGGTTTCGCAGCCTGTTCCTGGTGTTCACCATCGGCTTCATCGGGTATTACGCGCAGGGGCAGTTATCGATCGTCAATATCACGGGCGCACTCCAGGCGCTGCTGGCGGGTCGCAGCCTGGGCTTTTTCCTGTTCGATCCGATGACGGTGATCCTGTGGGCTTTCGTGCTGCTCAGTCTGCTGATTTGGGGGCGCGGCACGTTTTGCGGCTGGCTGTGTCCGTTTGGCGCCATGCAGGAATTGACGGGCAAGCTGGGCCAGTGGCTACGCTTGCCGCAGTGGAAGATCAAGCCGCGTCTCGATGGGCGCTTGAAATGGATCAAGTATGGCTTGCTGGCGGCCATTCTCGGCAGCAGCGTGTTTTCCAGCCAGATCACGGACAAGCTGGTGGAGCTGGAACCGTTCAAGACGGCGATTACCCTGAACTTCGTGCGCGCCTGGCCCTTCGTCACGTATGCCGTGGGCTTGTTGTTGCTCAGCAGTGTTTCTTATAAATTCTTTTGCCGTTACCTGTGCCCGTTTGGTGCGGCGCTGGCGTTGCTGGGGCGCTTTCGTCTGTTTGAATGGATTCCGCGCCGCACGGAATGCGGCACGCCCTGCCAGACCTGCCGCCACCGTTGCGAGTATCACGCCATCGCGCCGAGCGGGAAAGTCGATTACGGTGAGTGTTTCCAGTGCATGGATTGCGTGGTGATTTACGCCAGCGATGAAAAATGCGCACCCTTGATGCTGGAAATCAAGCGTGCCCGCACCATTCCCATAGTCCGGGCCACGGCAGAGGAGGGCAGCAATGCAGCGTAGAACGTTTATTTCCGCAGCCATCGGCAGCGTGGCCGGCATGGTGGGCTTGTCTTTGCCTGGCAGCATGGCGCGCGGCACTGCCGCGGCGTCCGGCGTGCGGCCTTATCAAGGCGCCGCGCTGGCATTTGGCACGACGATCGCCGTTACTGTAGTGCACCACGATCAGCACCAGGCCGAACTGGCCATTGAAGACGCCTTGCATGCGGCCAAGAATATCGACCGCCTGATGAGCATTTACAGTCCGGCCAGCCAAGTCTTCCAACTGAACCGTGATGGCCGACTAGGCCGGCCGCACGCGCATTTGCTGGCCGTGCTGGCACAGGCGCAAGCCTTGTCGCAATGCAGCGATGGGGCGTTTGATATTACCGTGCAACCGTTGTGGCAACTGTTTCGCGCGGCGGCAGCCCAGGAAAGCTTGCCGACGGAGACATTGCGCCGCGCGGCGCAAGGGCGGGTAGGCTGGAGGCAACTGGCGTGGGATAGGCGCGAAGTGCGTTTTCTCCAACCCGGCATGGCACTGACCTTGAATGGCCTGGCGCAAGGTTATGCGGCGGACATGGCGCTGGCGGCCGTGCAGGCACGCGGCATACGCCACGCGCTGCTCGACACGGGCGAATTCATTGCGCGTGGACAACGTTCCGTGCGCCGTCCCTGGACCTTGGGCATCCAGGACCCGCGCGACGGCGAAATCCTGGCGGCCACCCTGAAAGTGGAGGGGCGCAGCGTGGCCACGTCGGGCGATTACGAATGCACGTTCACGCCCGACTTCGTGCATCACCACATCTTCGACCCCTCGAAGGGCGATTCGCCGGGCGAACTGGCCAGCGTGACCGTGCTGGCACCCACGGGCTTGCTGGCCGATGGCTTGTCGACGACCTTCATGGTGACGGGGGCCGCGCGTGCGCATGCGATGGCCGCGCACATGCAGGGCGTTGACCTGATGACTATCGACAAGTCGGGCCAGCGCAAGATGTCGCCCGGCTTTGCCCGTCTACTCTAGGCTATTTCAGATGCGGCACCTTGCGATAGATCGTGTTGCGCGATACGCCCAAGGCCCGCGCCGTGGCCGAGACGTTGCCGCCATGCGCGTCCAGCGATTTGAGGATCGCGCTTTGTTCCATCTCTTCCAGGTTGGCGCCGGCGGCGATCATGCGGTCCGTGCTGGCGCTGGCGGCACTGGCTTGCGTCATTTCAATATCGTCGAGGAAATCATCAGGCATGTGGCGCAAACAGATTTCATGTTCGTCGCCTGCCATGACGATGGCCGTGCGCAACAGATTGGTCAGCTGGCGGAAGTTGCCTGGCCATTTATGCTGGTGGAACATGCGCAGGATGTCAGGCGCCACCGTATAGCGCGTGTCGGGCGCTTCCGTCGCGAGGATTTTTTTGACGACCGTGTCCAGGTCCGTGCGCTCGCGCAACGGCGGCAGTTTTACCACCAGGCCATTCAAACGGTAATACAAGTCTTCACGGAAGAGTCCCTTGGCCATGCGTTCGCGCAAGTTGTGATTCGTGGCGCAAATGAGTTCCACATTCACGGTGATCGATTTGCTGCTACCCAGCGGTGTGACCATGCGTTCCTGCAGCACGCGCAACAGCCGCGCCTGCAAGCCAAAGGGCATGTCGCCGATCTCATCGAGGAATAGGGTGCCGCCATTGGCTTGCAGTATCTTGCCTATTGCCCCTTTCTTGCGCGCGCCCGTGAACGCCCCGTCTTCATAGCCGAACAGTTCAGACTCGATCAGGGTTTCCGGGATCGAGGCGCAATTGACGGCGATAAACGGCCCCATGGCGCGCGGAGAATCATTGTGGATGGCTTGCGCCAGCAATTCCTTGCCGGTCCCCGTTTCGCCCATGACAAGAATCGGAATGTCGCGCCCCAATACCTTGTTGACCTTTTCAATCACCAATTCCAGTTGCGGGTCGCCCGTGCGCAAGTAGCGCAGGCCGGACAGGCGCCGCGCCGCGTTGGCCGCATGGCTGGCCGGCGCGGGAACCTGGACCGGCACGGTGTTGATATCGCTATGGTCGGTGTTGGATGCAAATCCATGTTGGAAGACACTATTGGCCAGGCGCAACTGCGCGCGTCCGTACACGCGCACGCCGCTGTGCATGCAGAGGTTCAGCAGACCGGGAGCGGCCGTGCGGTAATGCTCGTACAGCGCGGAAACGGGCAAGCCGAACAGGGAGCTGAAGGTATGTGATTGTAGCGCGGCAAATGATAGGCCCAGCTGGAACAAGCCATTCTTGTTGGCTGACAGAAAGCGTCCGCCTGGGGTGAACGAGGCGATGCCTTCCATCAAGGTGCCGATGAATTCGGGGCGCGCGTGGAAGTGCACGGTGATGGCATCTTCGAAGGTGGCGGAAAACAGCTGATTTTCGATCATCAGCGCCGACATGCGCACCAGGGCCATCGTATGCTTATGAAAACTGCGTTGGTCGCTGGAGACATCCAGCACGCCGATGACATTGCCGCGGTGGTCGGTAATGGGGGCGGCTGAGCACGTCAGGAAATGATTGGCGGCCAGGTAATGCTGGTCTGCATGGACCAAAGTCGCTACTTTTTCCGTGATGGCCGTACCGATGGCATTCGTGCCGCGGCTTTGTTCTGACCATGCCACACCCGGCTGCAGGGCGACACGGTTGGCTTTCTCTAGAAAGTCATCGTCGCCCAGCGAATGCACGATGACGCCGTTGGCATCCGTCAAGATCACCATATTGTGCGTATTGACGATTTGCTGGTACAGGGTTTCCATCGCTGGCAGCGCGTGCGCGTGCAGCATGCGGTTTTGCTCGATCAGCAAGGACAGATCGGATTTGCCGGCCGGCGTAAATTCTGGCGTGGCGGTGGGCGACAGGCCAAAGGCGACTGAGCGCTGATGGGACGTTTCGATGATGACGGGGACGTTGTCTTGTCCTGCCGGCAAAGTGTTCGGGTCCGCGATGGACGAAAACGGTGCGCTACGGTAAGTAGCTGACGGTTGATACATGATCTCGTTGCCTCCGTTGGGCCCTGTACTGCGGCGCTCTTTTGAATATCGAGAGTGTTCCATAATGTAGCACCTGTCACAGATGGGAGCAAAGCAAAGCGAACCGGGCTGTCCCCAGTGTTGCTGCCAGGCCCAGAGTTGCTCCCCTCAGTGGGCAGTGCATAGGCTGGTATAAGCAAGTGCGGTGCCAGGGCTGTTTCGCCGGGCGGGAAAATAGCCCTTGCGGGGCGTGCGGGGCACGGCTATAATTCGCCCCCTCGCTGAACGACGCATGCAAATGCCGAGTAAAGCAGGGTGAAAAAGAAGGTTGACGAAATGCTGCAAACGCTTCATACTCTTCCTTCTTCGCAGCTGACA
>NZ_JBNYXZ010000035.1:0-14848 GCF_051380935.1 Janthinobacterium algoris
CGAGTTGCCAGCAGACAAAGAAATGGTCATGCCAGGCGATAACGTGTCGATCACCGTCAAGCTGATCAACCCGATCGCGATGGAAGAAGGCCTGCGCTTCGCTATCCGTGAAGGCGGCCGTACCGTCGGCGCCGGCGTGGTTGCAAAAATCCTCGCATAAGGAAATGTTATGCTACCACTCGGGGCGTCCTGAGTGGTAGAATAGCACTCCTCGAAAGTTTTACGTAGGGACGTAGCTCAATTGGCAGAGCGTCGGTCTCCAAAACCGAAGGTTGGGGGTTCGATGCCCTCCGTCCCTGCCACCGTCAAGGTGCAGGGCACCGAAAGTAGAAAAATGTCAAATCAATCCGTGCAAACCGTTAGCACGTCGAGTGACAAGATAAAAGTCGCGCTGGCAATAGTAGCTGCGATTGCAGGAGTAGTCGGGTTTTATTACCTGGCAGGCCAACCAGCTCTGGTGCGTGCAAGCGCGCTTGTGGCTGGTTTGGTTATTGCTGTTGCGCTCTTGTATGTCTCGACGACCGGCCGTGAATTTCTCAATTTCGCCAAAGAAGCTGTGCGCGAAACCAAGAAAGTCGTTTGGCCTACCCGCAAAGAAGCCACGCAGATTACTGCGATCGTGTTTGCCTTTGTGCTGGTCATGGCGATTTTCCTGTGGGGCACGGATAAATTGCTCGAGTTTTTGTTGTATGACGTAATTCTGGGTTGGAAAAAATAATGAGCGAAAATGTGCATGATGAAGCGGCGGATGAGTCCGTTCCGGGCGACGCTCCGGTAGCGGATACTGGTGCAGCGCTGAGCGTGCCAGTGAGCAGCAAGCGCTGGTATGTCGTGCATGCTTATTCCGGCATGGAAAAAAGCGTCATGCGCGCACTGACCGAGCGCATCGAGCGCGCGGGCATGCAAGATCAGTTCGGCCAGATCCTGGTGCCGATTGAAGAAGTAGTCGAAGTCAAGAATGGTGTAAAGTCCGTCACCGAACGTCGTTTCTATCCTGGCTATGTGCTGGTTGAAATGGAAATGACGGACGAGAGCTGGCACTTGGTCAAAAACACCAGCAAGGTTACCGGTTTTATTGGTGGCAAGTCGAACAAGCCGACGCCGATCTCCGCGCGCGAAATCGACGGCATCATGAAGCAGATGCAAGAGGGTGTCGAGAAGCCCCGTCCAAAAACCTTGTACGAGGTGGGCGAGCAGGTGCGCATCAAAGACGGTCCGTTCACCGATTTCAACGGCAATGTCGAAGAAGTCAATTACGAGAAATCCAAAGTGCGCGTCTCGGTTACCATTTTTGGCCGCGCTACTCCGGTGGAACTCGAATTCGGCCAGGTCGAAAAAGTTTAAGTTGTATCAGCGCCACCAGGAGCGTCGCGGCAGTCTCAGCGAAATCCGGTCAGAGGAGCCCCGCCAGGGTAGGATCGGCGGGGCGCTACTACTCAATCCAAGATAGGAGCCATCATGGCAAAGAAAATCATTGGTTTTATCAAGCTGCAAGTACCAGCTGGTAAAGCAAACCCATCCCCACCAATCGGTCCAGCTCTGGGTCAACGTGGTCTGAACATCATGGAATTTTGCAAAGCCTTCAATGCACAGACCCAAGGTCTGGAGCCAGGCATGCCGATTCCAGTCGTGATCACCGCGTTTGCGGACAAGTCCTTCACGTTCGTGATGAAGACACCTCCAGCAACCTACCTGATCAAAAAAGCTGCTGCGATCACCAAAGGTTCGCCGAAGCCACATACCGACAAAGTCGGTACGCTGACCCGCGCACAAGCTGAAGAAATCGCTAAATTGAAAACCCCTGATCTGACCGCTGCCGACATGGATGCTGCTGTACGCACCATCGCTGGTTCCGCTCGTTCGATTGGTATCACGGTGGAAGGTGTTGTATAATGGCTAAGTTATCCAAACGTATCAAGGCTTTGAAAGCCAAAGTCGACCGTACCAAAGTGTACGCTTTCGACAACGCTGTCGCTCTGATCAAAGAGTGCGCAACGGCCAAGTTCAATGAATCGATCGACGTATCGGTACAACTGGGTGTTGATCCTAAGAAATCCGACCAAGTGGTGCGCGGCTCCGTCGTGCTGCCAGCTGGTACCGGCAAAACCGTACGCGTGGCTGTCTTCGCGTCGGGCGAAAAAGCAGAAGCTGCTAAAGCAGCTGGCGCCGACATCGTTGGTATGGAAGACCTGGCTGAATCGATCAAAGCCGGTAACATGCCTTTCGATATCGTTATCGCTTCGCCAGATACCATGCGTATCGTTGGTACCCTGGGTCAGATCCTGGGCCCACGCGGCCTGATGCCTAACCCGAAAGTTGGCACTGTTACTGCTGACGTCGCTACCGCCGTGAAAAACGCGAAAGCCGGTCAAGTTCAGTACCGTACCGACAAATCCGGTATCATCCACGCTACCATCGGCCGTAAATCGTTCGCTGACGCAGATTTGAAATCGAATCTGGTCGCACTGATCGACGCACTGAACAAAGCCAAGCCAGCATCGAGCAAAGGCGTGTACCTGCGCAAAGTTTCGCTGTCGTCGACCATGGGCGCTGGCGTCCGTGTTGATCAGGCTAGCCTGGCAGCTTAAGTAAAGAATCAAGTCCCGTAGCGCCTTCGGGCGCTGCGGGCGCATCTTTGGGCTGTCTGCCCGGTGTTCGCACCAGGCAGGCAGACAATCAAAGACCGTTGGGCCGACTGTGATTGCACATGCAGAAGGTTAATAGGCTTGCCGGCAACGGCAAGTGCCCAACGCAGATGGTGTACCCGAACAAGTTTTGTAGTCCTCATGCTGCGTGAATTCATCCGCTCAGTTTAGTACTTCTTGACTTCGGACGCCGTGTTCGAACCGATGCAAGGCGCTCAACCACTCGGTTGTGATTGCCGAACATCATTTAAGGAGGTTGACCGTGAGTCTCAATCTGAATGACAAAAAGGCCGTCGTCGCCGAAGTTTCCGCACAAGTAGCAAATGCGCAAACGATCGTCGTGGCCGAATATCGTGGCATCCAGGTTGGTCACTTGACGCAACTGCGTGCTAAAGCGCGTGCCCAAGGCGTGTACCTGCGTGTGTTGAAAAACACTCTGGCTCGTCGCTCCGTTGAAGGTACCGCATTCGCCAGCCTGGCAGATGCCATGACCGGCCCGTTGATCTACTCGATCTCGGCCGATGCCGTTGCAGCAGCTAAAGTCATCGCTGACTTCGCTAAAATCAACGACAAACTGGTCATCAAAGCAGGTAACTACGCAGGCAAGCCGCTGGATACAGCTGCTGTCACCGCGTTGGCGAGCATTCCTAGCCGTGAAGTTCTCATTTCGCAGTTGTTGGGCGTTATGCTGGCTCCGGTTTCGGGCTTTGCACGTGGTCTGGCTGCCCTGGCAGCGAAAAAAGGCGAAGGCGCCGAAGCTCCTGCAGAAGCAGCAGCAGAAGAAGCCCCAGCAGCCGCTTAATTGCGCGCGCTTTTTTCTCTCAGTACCAATCTGATGTAACTAACGTAATAAATTTAGGAGTTTCAAAATGGCAATTAGCAAAGACGATATCCTGGAAGCAGTTAGCGCCATGTCCGTAATGGACCTGAACGACCTGGTTAAAGCATTCGAAGAAAAATTCGGCGTGTCCGCAGCAGCAATGGCTTCGGCCGGTCCTGCAGCAGGCCCAGCAGCAGCTGCTGAAGAACAAACCGAATTCAACGTCATCCTGGACAGCTTCGGCGCAAACAAAGTTGGCGTCATTAAAGCAGTTCGCGAAATCACCGGCCTGGGCTTGAAAGAAGCTAAAGACCTGGTCGATGGCGCACCAAAAACTGTGAAAGAAGCAGTGTCGAAAGCTGACGCTGAAGCAGCACAGAAGAAACTGGTAGAAGCCGGCGCAACCGCTTCGATCAAGTAATATCTGTACCGGCGGCAGTTAGCGCCCGAGTCAAAGTCTGAGGTTTCCCCTCGCAAGGGGGGAAATCCGACTTTGGCTCCTTTGTCGTCTGCATCGTATTTGTCATGTAGTTGTAGCAGCAGTTTTTATTCGATTCAAGCCGGAAAGCAGAGCCTTGAGGTTTCGTCTGTGTCACACGCAGCGGTGCAAACGAACACTTGCAAAACCTGAATTTTCTATCCTTTCTGTCACTCACGGAGTGTCCATGCACTACTCATTTACTGAGAAGAAACGCATTCGCAAATCATTCGCGAAGCGCGCCAACGTTCACCACGTTCCGTTCCTGCTGGCGACCCAGCTCGAGTCTTATCATAGCTTCTTGCAAGAGGACATAGCACCGTCCGGCCGCAAGAATGATGGCCTGCAGTCGGCTTTCACTTCGATTTTCCCTATCGTTTCGCACAATGGTTTTGCGCGTCTCGAATTCTTGTCGTACGTTCTGGGCGATCCTGCCTTTGACGTCAAAGAATGTCAACAACGTGGCCTGACGTTCGCGTCGCCGCTGCGCGCGAAAGTGCGCCTGGTGATCCTGGACAAGGAATCACCAACCAAGCCTGTCGTCAAGGAAATGAAAGAGCAGGAAGTCTACATGGGCGAATTGCCGCTCATGACGACCACCGGTTCGTTCGTGATCAACGGCACGGAGCGGGTTATCGTTTCCCAGCTGCACCGTTCGCCTGGCGTGTTCTTCGAGCACGACCGCGGCAAGACTCACTCGTCCGGCAAACTGTTGTTCTCCGCGCGTATCATTCCTTACCGCGGTTCGTGGCTGGACTTCGAGTTCGACCCGAAAGACATCCTGTTCTTCCGCGTCGACCGCCGTCGCAAGATGCCAGTGACGATCCTGCTCAAAGCCATCGGCATGTCGCATGAGCAAATCCTGGCCAATTTCTTTGTCTTCGACAATTTCAACCTGCGCTCCGAAGGCGCGGAAATGGAATTCGTCGCCGAACGTCTGCGCGGCGAAGTGGCGCGCTTTGACATCGTCGACAAGTCGGGCAAGACCCTGGTGCTGAAAGACAAGCGTATCAACGCCAAGCACGTGCGTGATATCGAAGCTGCCGGCATCAAGCACATTTCCGTACCGGAAGACTACCTGCTGGGCCGCGTATTGGCGAAGAACATCGTCGATGGCGACACCGGTGAAGTCGTTGCCTCCGCGAACGATGAGCTGACGGAAGACTTGCTGGGCCGCTTGCGCGATGCCAGCATCAGCGAAATCCAGACCTTGTATACCAACGACCTGGATCAAGGCGCCTACATCTCGCAAACCCTGCGTATCGACGACACCGCCGACCAGATGGCTGCGAAAGTGGCGATCTACCGCATGATGCGTCCAGGCGAACCGCCAACGGAAGATTCCGTTGAAGCGCTGTTCAATGGCCTGTTCTACAACTCGGACCGCTACGACTTGTCGGCCGTGGGCCGCATGAAGTTCAATCGCCGCATTGGCCGCGATGAACTGACCGGCGCCATGACCCTGTCGAACGAAGACGTGCTGGCCGTGATCAAGATCCTGGTGGAACTGCGCAATGGTCGCGGCGAAGTCGACGATATCGATCACTTGGGTAACCGTCGCGTACGTTGCGTGGGCGAACTGGCCGAGAATCAATTCCGCGCCGGCCTGGTGCGTGTTGAGCGCGCTGTCAAGGAACGCCTCGGCCAAGCCGAAGCGGACAACCTGATGCCGCACGACCTGATCAACTCGAAGCCGATTTCGGCTGCGATTCGCGAGTTCTTCGGTTCGTCCCAGTTGTCGCAGTTTATGGACCAAACCAATCCTCTGTCGGAAATTACCCACAAGCGCCGCGTATCGGCTCTGGGACCCGGCGGTCTGACACGCGAACGTGCTGGCTTTGAAGTGCGCGACGTGCATCCGACCCACTACGGCCGCGTCTGCCCGATCGAGACACCGGAAGGTCCGAACATTGGTCTGATCAACTCGCTGGCTCTGTATGCCCGCCTGAATGAATACGGCTTCCTGGAAACCCCGTACCGCAAGGTCGAAGGCTCCAAGATCACCGACCAGATCGACTACCTGTCCGCCATCGAAGAAGGCCGCTACATCATCGCTCAGGCGAATGCGACCATCAGCGATGAAGGCACGCTGTCCGATGAACTGGTCTCGGCCCGTGAAGCCGGCGAAACCATTCTGGTCTCCCCGGAGCGCATCCAGTACATGGACGTGGCGCCGGGCCAGATCGTTTCCGTTGCTGCCTCGCTGATTCCGTTCCTCGAACACGATGATGCGAACCGTGCATTGATGGGCGCCAACATGCAACGCCAGGCTGTGCCTTGCTTGCGTCCTGAAAAAGCGCTGGTCGGTACCGGTATCGAACGCACCGTTGCGGTCGACTCGGGCACCACCGTGCAAGCCTTACGTGGCGGTATCGTCGATTACATCGATGCGGGCCGTGTCGTGATTCGCGTCAATGATGACGAAGCCACCGCTGGTGAAGTGGGCGTCGACATCTACAACCTGATCAAGTACACCCGTTCGAACCAGAACACCAACATCAACCAGCGTCCTATCGTGCAAGTGGGCGACCGTGTTGCCAAGCGCGACGTGATCGCCGATGGCGCATCGACCGACCTGGGTGAACTGGCGCTGGGCCAGAACATGACCGTGGCCTTCATGCCATGGAATGGTCTGAACTTCGAAGATTCGATCCTGATCTCGGAAAACGTCGTCAAGGACGACCGCTACACCTCGATTCACATCGAAGAATTGTCGGTCGTTGCGCGTGACACGAAACTGGGCGCGGAAGAAATTACACGCGACATCTCGAACCTGGCTGAAAATCAGCTGGCACGTCTGGATGAGTCCGGTATCGTCTACATCGGCGCTGAAGTACAAGCCGGCGACACCCTGGTCGGTAAAGTGACGCCTAAAGGCGAAACCCAGCTGACTCCGGAAGAGAAGCTGCTGCGCGCGATTTTCGGCGAAAAAGCTTCGGACGTAAAAGATACGTCGCTGCGCGTGCCTTCGGGCATGATCGGTACCGTGATCGACGTGCAAGTCTTCACCCGTGAAGGCATCGTGCGCGACAAGCGTGCCCAGCAAATTATCGATGACGAACTGAAACGCTTCCGTCTGGATTTGAATGACCAGATGCGTATCGTTGAAGGCGATGCCTTCCAGCGTCTGGAAAAAATGCTGATCGGCAAAGTTGTCAACGGCGGCCCTAAAAAGCTGGCCAAAGGCGCCAAGATCACCAAGGATTACCTGGCCGATCTGGACAAATACCACTGGTTCGATATCCGCCCTGCGGACGACGATGCAGCGGTAGCGCTGGAAGCGATCAAGGAATCGATCAACGAGAAGCGTCACCAGTTCGATCTGGCCTTCGAAGAGAAGCGCAAGAAACTGACGCAAGGCGATGAGCTGCAACCAGGCGTGCAAAAAATGGTCAAGGTGTACCTGGCCGTGAAACGCCGCCTGCAGTCGGGCGACAAGATGGCCGGTCGCCACGGTAACAAGGGTGTGGTTTCGCGTATTGTTCCTGTGGAAGACATGCCATACATGGCCGACGGCACGCCAGCCGACGTTGTGCTGAACCCGCTGGGCGTTCCTTCGCGGATGAACGTTGGTCAGATTCTCGAGACTCACTTGGGCTGGGCTGCCAAGGGTCTGGGTATCCGCATCGGCGAAATGCTGAAGGCGCAAACCAAGGTCGAACAAGTGCGCAAGTACCTGACGACGATCTACAACGACAACGGCCGCGCGGAAGATCTGGACAAGTTTGATGATGAAGAGATCATGAAACTGGCCGAAAACCTGAAAAAAGGTGTTCCATTCGCCACGCCAGTGTTTGACGGCGCGAACGAAGAAGAGATCCGCCGCATGCTGGACCTGGCGTATCCGGACGACATCGCCAAGAACCTGGGCATGACCGCTTCGAAAAACCAGGTGACCATGTATGACGGTCGAACCGGTGAAGCGTTCGAGCGCAAGGTCACTGTCGGCGTCATGCACATGCTGAAACTGCATCACTTGGTCGATGACAAGATGCATGCGCGTTCGACCGGTCCTTACTCGCTGGTAACGCAGCAGCCGCTGGGTGGTAAAGCCCAGTTCGGTGGTCAGCGTTTCGGTGAGATGGAAGTCTGGGCACTGGAAGCGTATGGCGCGTCGTATGTCTTGCAAGAGATGTTGACCGTCAAGTCCGATGACGTGAATGGCCGTACCAAAGTGTACGAAAACCTGGTCAAAGGTGACCACGTGATCGACGCCGGCATGCCTGAATCGTTCAACGTGCTGGTCAAGGAAATCCGTTCGCTGGGTATCGATATCGACCTCGAACGCAACTAAAAGACAGCCACCTGTCATTTGGTTTGGGAAACACAAAGCCCGGCTGGGAAACCATGCCGGGCAATGTAGTCTCAGGAATATAGAAATTTAATCACCTCTGGAGTGATACATGAAAGCACTGCTCGATCTATTCAAGCAAGTACAGACCAACGAGACCTTCGATGCAATCAAGATCGGTCTCGCTTCGCCTGAGAAAATCCGTTCGTGGTCCTACGGCGAAGTCAAGAAGCCGGAAACCATCAACTACCGTACCTTCAAGCCTGAGCGCGATGGCCTGTTCTGCGCCAAGATCTTCGGCCCGATCAAGGATTATGAATGCTTGTGCGGCAAGTACAAGCGCCTGAAACACCGCGGCGTGATCTGCGAAAAGTGCGGCGTCGAAGTCACCCTGGCCAAAGTGCGCCGTGAGCGCATGGGCCACATCGAGCTGGCTTCGCCGACCGCGCACATCTGGTTCCTGAAGTCCTTGCCGTCGCGTCTGGGCATGGTCCTGGACATGACCCTGCGGGACATCGAACGCGTGCTGTACTTTGAAGCATACGTCGTGACCGATCCAGGCATGACCCCGCTGAAGAAGTGCCAGATCATGTCGGAAGACGACTACGCCGCCAAGTACGAAGAGTACGGCGACGACTTCACCGCCTTCATGGGCGCCGAAGGTATCCGTGAACTGCTGCGCTCGATCGACATCCACCGCGATGCCGAAACCCTGCGCGTGGAACTGAAGGAATCGAAATCCGAAGCCAAGATCAAGAAATACGCCAAACGCCTTAAGGTGTTAGAGGCGTTCCAACGTTCGGGCATCAAGCCTGACTGGATGATCATGGAAGTGCTGCCAGTGCTGCCGCCGGAACTGCGTCCGCTGGTACCGCTCGATGGTGGCCGTTTCGCGACCTCGGATCTGAACGATCTGTATCGCCGCGTCATCAACCGTAACAACCGTCTGAAACGCCTGATGGAGCTGCGCGCTCCAGAGATCATCACGCGCAACGAAAAGCGCATGCTGCAAGAAGCGGTCGATTCGCTGCTGGACAATGGCCGTCGCGGCAAAGCGATGACCGGCGCCAACAAGCGTCCGCTGAAGTCCTTGGCTGAAATGATCAAGGGCAAGGGCGGCCGTTTCCGTCAAAACTTGCTGGGCAAACGCGTCGATTACTCCGGTCGTTCGGTCATCGTCGTCGGCCCTCAGCTTAAGTTGCATCAGTGCGGCTTGCCGAAACTGATGGCGCTGGAATTGTTCAAACCCTTCATTTTCAATAAACTGGAACTGATGGGTCTGGCGACCACGATCAAGGCCGCTAAAAAGCTGGTCGAGATTCAAGAGCCGGTCGTGTGGGACATCCTGGAAGACGTGATTCGTGAACATCCGATCATGTTGAACCGCGCACCGACCTTGCACCGTCTGGGTATCCAGGCGTTCGAGCCAGTCCTGATTGAAGGCAAGGCCATCCAGTTGCATCCACTCGTCTGCGCGGCATTCAATGCCGACTTTGACGGTGACCAAATGGCGGTCCACGTTCCTCTGTCGATCGAAGCGCAGATGGAAGCACGCACCCTGATGCTGGCATCGAACAACATCCTGTTCCCATCGAACGGCGAACCGTCGATCGTGCCGTCGCAGGATATCGTGCTGGGTCTGTACTACGCGACCCGCGAAGCGATCAATGCGAAGAACGAAGGGATGATGTTCCCTGACGTCTCGGAAGTGATCCGCGCCTACGACAACAAGGAAGTCGAACTGACGACCCGCGTTACCGTGCGTATTACCGAATACCCGAAAAACGCCGAAACGGGCGAATTCGAGAAAACGGTCACGCGTTACGAAACGACGATCGGCCGTGCGATCCTGTCGGAAATTCTGCCTAAAGGCTTGCCGTTCTCCGTCCTGAACCGCGCGCTGAAAAAGAAAGAAATTTCCAAGCTGATCAACACGTCGTTCCGCAAGTGCGGCCTGCGCGCCACCGTGGTGTTCGCAGACAAACTGATGCAATCGGGTTTCCGCCTGGCGACACGCGCCGGTATCTCGATCTGCGTCGACGACATGCTGGTACCGCCGCAAAAAGTCACGCTGATCGCGGCCGCCGAATCGGAAGTCAAGCAGATCGAACAGCAATACGCCTCGGGTCTCGTGACCGCCGGCGAGCGTTACAACAAGGTAGTCGATATCTGGGGCAAAACCTCGGATGAAGTCGGCAAGGCCATGATGGACCAGCTCAAAGTCGAAGACGTGATCCGCCGCGACGGCACCAAGTCGACGCAAGAATCGTTCAACGCCATTTACATGATGGCCGACTCCGGCGCGCGCGGTTCCGCAGCCCAGATTCGTCAGTTGGCCGGTATGCGTGGTCTGATGGCGAAACCGGATGGCTCGATTATCGAAACGCCGATCACCGCGAACTTCCGCGAAGGTCTGAACGTTTTGCAGTACTTCATTTCGACCCACGGTGCGCGTAAAGGTCTGGCCGATACGGCGCTGAAAACGGCTAACTCCGGTTACCTGACGCGTCGTCTGGTCGATGTGACGCAAGATCTGGTCGTCATTGAGGACGATTGCGGCACCATGAACGGCGCGCTGATGAAGGCGCTGGTCGAAGGTGGTGAAGTCATCGAAGCGCTGCGCGACCGTATCCTGGGCCGCGTTACCGTGCACGATGTCGTCAATCCTGAAACCCAGGAAACGCTGTACGAAGCCGGTTCGTTGCTGGACGAAGACATGGTCGAAGAGATCGAACGTCTGTCCATCGATGAAGTCAAGGTGCGTACGCCACTGACTTGCGACACGCGCTTCGGCCTGTGCGCCAAGTGCTATGGCCGCGATCTGGGCCGCGGCATGCTGGTCAACGCCGGCGAAGCCGTCGGTGTGGTGGCAGCGCAGTCGATTGGTGAACCTGGTACCCAGCTGACCATGCGTACGTTCCACATTGGTGGTGCGGCATCGCGTGCAGCAGTGGCATCGTCGGTGGAAGCCAAGTCGAACGGTACCATCCGCTTCACGGCAACCATGCGTTACGTGACGAACGGCAAGGGCTCGCAGATCGTCATTTCCCGTTCCGGCGAAGTGCTGATCACCGACGACCATGGCCGTGAGCGTGAGCGTCATAAAGTGCCGTACGGCGCGACCCTGATCGTCAAGGACGGCATGGTCATCAAGGCCGGTACGGCCCTGGCAACGTGGGATCCGCTGACCCGTCCGATCATTACCGAATACGCCGGTCAAGTGCGTTTCGAGAACGTCGAAGAAGGCGTCACCGTAGCCCGCCAGGTCGACGAAGTGACTGGTCTGTCCACCCTGGTGGCGATCGATGCGAAACGTCGCGGTTCGCTGACCAAGACCCTGCGTCCGCAAGTCAAGCTGATCAACGACGCGAACGAAGAAGTCAAGATCGCCGGCACCGAACACTCGGTGGCGATCGGCTTCCAGGTCGGCGCGCTGATCATGGTGAAAGACGGTCAACAGGTATCGGTGGGTGAAGTGCTGGCACGTATTCCTACCGAATCGCAAAAAACGCGCGATATTACCGGTGGTCTGCCACGCGTTGCGGAACTGTTCGAAGCGCGCTCGCCGAAAGATGCCGGTATGCTGGCGGAAGTCACGGGTACGGTTGCGTTCGGTAAAGAAACCAAGGGCAAGCAGCGTCTGGAAATCACGGACATGGACGGCAACAAGCATGAGTTCTTGATTACCAAGGACAAACAAGTGCTGGTGCATGACGGCCAAGTCGTGAACAAGGGCGAGATGATCGTGGACGGCCCGGCCGATCCGCAAGACATCCTGCGCCTGCTGGGTATCGAAGCGCTGGCACGTTACATCGTTGACGAAGTGCAAGACGTGTACCGTCTGCAAGGCGTGAAGATCAATGACAAGCACATCGAAGTGATCGTGCGTCAGATGCTGCGCCGCGTACAGATCGTCAATGCCGGCGACACCAACTACATCGTTGGCGAGCAGGTAGAGCGTTCGGAACTGCTGGATCAGAACGACCTGATGGAAGCCGGAAACAAAATTCCTGCGACCTACGAAAACGTTCTGTTGGGTATTACCAAGGCTTCGTTGTCGACCGATTCGTTCATCTCGGCCGCATCGTTCCAGGAAACCACCCGCGTGCTGACCGAAGCGGCAATCATGGGCAAGCGCGATGGTCTGCGCGGCCTGAAAGAGAACGTCATCGTCGGCCGCCTGATTCCTGGCGGTACGGGTCTGGCCTTCCACCGCGCACGCAAAGAGAAAGAAGCGTGGGAAGTGGAAGAGCGTCAAGCACTGCTGCTGGCCGAGAAAGCCTCGATGGCTGGCGAAGCTGCCGAAGCGCTGCAAGATATCGAAACCCAGCAACACCACGGCGACGAAGCGTAATCTACGCTGCCAGCTGACAAGAACGGCACCTTCGGGTGCCGTTTTTTTATACCTGCACGATTAGATAAAACATGTGCAGGAATAGCGTGGTACGCGGCAAATCCTGGTGGCTCATTTATAGTCGTTAAAGCGCCATTTATATGACGTATTAAAATATGGCTAGTATGGGTAAAGGGAAAGTGCCTGATGCAATGAAAGTCCTACTGTTATTAATAGCTGAGATTGTGAATAAAATCTATCTACCGGTAGTTATCCTGTTTGGCTTCTGAATAAATATGGCCGAGTTACTATTGCATCTGGCATGCCTGAATTGATGGACTAAACCCGCTGATGCGGTTGGCGCCAGACTGGCGCAGGCACGGCTTGGTATGTCGGGCCGCCATGCCCGCGTATCTGAAGTGAGCGCTCACAGAGCGATGTGGTTGCTGACCTTGTCACCCATTGCTGTGCCATCCCCATGTTGCTGCGCATGGGCCCACCCGATTGCCGGTGACGGCGCATCGCCGCGTTGTTGTGCTGTCACGCACTATTGCCTCCACCACGCCAGTTTCCAGTTTATTCATGCTAAGATTTGGCGCATGATTGCCCAAGCCCTGTTTACTCCAGCCCAGCAAAAACTGCTGGGCTTGCTCTTTGTCCGTGTGAATGAAGGTTTTCATTTGAACGAGATCATGCGTTTGACGGGGCTGGGCAGCGCTTCGGCGCAGCGGGAACTGCGGCGCCTGCATGAATCCGGCCTGATCACCTCGGAGCGGATCGGCAATGTACGGCGCTTCTGGCCCAACAAGGAAAGCCTCGTGTATCCCGAGTTGAGCGCACTGGTGCAGAAAACCTTCGGCATCGTCGGCGTGCTCAGCGCGACCCTGGCGCCCTTGCGTGCCCAACTGCACCTGGCATTCGTATCCGGTGCCACGGCGAAGGGACAGGATATGCCTGGCAGCGCCATCGATTTGCTGCTGGTGGGTGAGGAAGCCAATTATGGCGATCTGTTAACGGGATTGGCCCCGGCCGAGCGAACCTTGCGGCGTAAAATCAATCCCAACTTATATACGCTGGCCGATTATCGTCGGCGGCTGCGTGAAGGCCAGCCATTTCTGCTGCAGGTATTACAGCAGCCGAAGTTGTTTGTCATCGGCGATGAATCGCTATTGCATGCGCTGGCATTGCCAGATTCTTCCTTGCAAGCGAATGACACGCCATCTGTATTCTAAAGGCCGGGCCTGGCATTCAATTTCTGATGTATGAAGTGATTGGCTAGAAAAATATCTGAGGCGGATTGATCGTATGATGAATAAACTACAGGCTTTCGGTTTAATTGTTTCTCAGGCAGTGCGCGGAGAATTAATTTTCCCCACGAGTGTTAATTCTGCGCTGCAATTGCAATTGGCGTTGGCCGAACCTGACTGCCATATCGACCATGCGATCAAACTGGTATTGGCCGAACCCTTGCTGGCGGCGCGTACGGTCGCGCTGGCCAACTCGGCCGTGTACAGCCGCGGCGATGCGGCGCCCGTGACCAGTGTGCGCGCCGCCGTCATGCGCATGGGTTATCGCAATCTGTATGCGCTGGTGGCGGCCATGGTGGTGCGCCAGTTCGGCAGCAAGATCATCGATCCCGTCCTGCGCCAGAAGGCGACACAGCTGTGGGAGCATACGGCGCACGTGGCGGCGCTGGCGCATGTGCTTGCCCGCCGCGTGACGCATGTCGATGCCGATACGGCGCTGTTCGCCGGCATCGTGCATGAGGTGGGCGGTTTTTATTTGTTGTCGCGTGCCGATGAATTTCCTGGCCTGCTCGACGACGATGCGGATCACTGGATGGAGTCCGCCGAAGAAATCATTTCCCGCGAAGTCATGAAGAAGCTGCTGATCCCGCTGACCGTGAGTGTCGCCATCGAGGGCTTGCGCGATGGCTTGCTGTCGATCCCGCCCGACTCCCTGCTCGACACCTTATTGTTGGCCAAGCAACTATCGCCCGTGCCGTCGCCGTTGCAAGTGACGTACGTGGAAATGCTCACGCCCTCCGATTCCGTCATCGATTTCATTATCGATAACGAAACCCTGCAAAGCATCCTGGCCGAATCTGCCGAAGAAGTGCGGTCGATGAGTGCGGCGCTGCTGGTATAGCTGAAAACACTACCGGCGAAAAAAAAGGTTCATCGCACTTTGCCGGGGAACGCATCCTTGATTTTGAGGAAGAAGTATGCCGAGTCCCGGAAACCGTAAGCCATCCGCTTGATAACTTTGATGCGGTTGTTGA
>NZ_JBNYXZ010000036.1:0-10909 GCF_051380935.1 Janthinobacterium algoris
GCCAGCGGCGCCACTCGCGCCTCGGCAATGTTCCGCCCGCGTTGTTTGCTGAAAAATTCAGCAAACAACCACAGGCGGCTTGAAACAAGAGTGTCCGCTATTGACAGTACACCTCAAGCCTCCCGGCGAACTTTGTCTGACAAATCTGCTTTCTTCTTGTTAAATTCGGTGACGCCGGCGCCTAGCAACGACGCGGCGGCACCAAATAAGGCGCCAGCAACTGTCGGTACGACATTCGTAAAAAGTAAGAGGCCGCCGGCACTGAATAGGCAGCCGGACAATGCAATGTGTGGATTTCGTGTTCCCATAGCGGCAATGCGATTGATGGCATTCTTTGCTTTAGATCCCAGGTTCTGCATTATTTCTCCGTCGCTGGATAATCCCTCCTTTTTAGATCATGCTAAAAGTAGAGATTATTCTCAAAAAGAACATTGTATCTCTATCGGATTGGCTTTCGGCCCGCCCGCAGAGCCAAGTAGCGTCGAATCGAGTGTCAATTTCAGACGTTAATCAAAGGCTACTTTCGAATGCGAATCACTTATGGGTCTATGATGGTTTGAATGCGAGTACTTAGGGTCAACACAGTCTCGCCAACTCAATGTCAGCGCAAACATCCGAAAATAGAATCATGCATACAATCCAAGTCGGCGCAATTCAAACTTCAAGGCGACCTGCTGGCCTGACATCAAAACATTCTCTCCTTCGCGCCAATCGCCACAATACACATCGTCAGCATTTACACCAGCGGCGTGTAGCTCATGAGCCAGGTCAAGCAAATCGGAGCGCTCGATCAAACGCCCATCTTCCATCTTGGCGGCGAAACCGGCATCAGTCAGGCGAACATATGTTTTCATTATTTTTCCTTTGATCATTGGTATGGAGCAACGATTTCCCATCGCCTTTGTCGCGTCGACGTGAGTTCCGACAGCTAGGTATCAGCGACTTTTCACGGTAAATTCTCGTTGATAAAACCTGTCAAGGCTTTCAAAGTTTCCTGACGGACGAAGCCCAAAATATGTACGCATAAACACTCAGAAGTCGAGTGCGCGTCGTGATTGAGCCGAGTTGCCATCCTCATTTAGTTGAGCCTTTAACCCGTCCAACCATCCCATGATAATCCCAGAATCGCAACAACATACGGCGATGAAACGCTCGTTCATCATCCTGTTGCAGCTGTTGCAAATAGCAATACAATTTGCCCTAGTCGTCTAAGACCTTTGCAGATACCACGAGCACTAGATCGGTCTGAGTCTTGCTGTCCGACCCAGCGGACCATGATGCAGGCAGGAAACTCAACCCGGATTTCGATTCCGACGACTGGGTATCCTGCAATCCGCCCAGCAGCATTACGTCACCATCTTTAAGACCTACGGTGGTGGTCAACTGGCGCAGGATGAGTGTCGGGGACCCGATAAGCCCGCTACTATTCGCTTTAAAGCTACTGATCTGCGCGTCCACGTCCAGGCTAATCTCTCCGCTCCCCAATACGCGAGGCAAGGCGTCGATGATGACCCCGGACGGCGTATACACGATGTTTTGAACCCGATTGCCTGCATTGTCGTTGCCACTACTGGAAACAGTGGCCGTCTTGTCACCCACCGTCAATTTAAGCTTGGTCCTGTCATAGCCAACAAGACGGCTGTTCGTAACCTGTTTGAAACGGGTATCGCTGTTCAGCGCATCAATGACCAGCTCAAAGCGTGTGTTCTTCAGACTGATGACCGAACCCGAATTGGTTGTACCGAGCGAGGCTCCTAGCTTGGCCCCCAGAAAGGAGGCCGCCAATGAAATGCCACGGCCAGAGCCGCTGCTGTTAGTGACTTCAATCCACGATGCCGAGACGTCGACCATCTTGGCGTGCGTATCAAGACTGCGGCACAACGAAAGCATCTTGGAAACAGCTGCTTTAGAGCCAGTAAGCACCACCAATTCGCCAGCGACGGTGGCAGCCTTGGCACCGAAACCAGCGGCGACAACTGCGCTCACAAATTCGCTGGTCCTGTGAATGGGCGCAAAAAGTTCCGATTCTTCGTCTTCTTTCCGCGTTTGAAAACCTGCGGTATCTGGCAGCACGTGACCAGCGATGCCAATGGGCGCGATTTGCGGGCTAGTAATGCCCAATGCCTGACTAGCCGAGTGCGCAGGTAGCGGCTGGCTCGCAATTGCATCCTGCGGGCCGATCTCACGATTCAGCGACAGGTAGTAGATGCCGCCCTTGAGCGTCGTCGTAATCCCCTCGCGCAGCAGCAGGTCTTCAACGAAGCGTGGCAGCTCGGCGGCGTCGATGTTCTTTACGTTGATCGTAATTCGTTTGTCGATTCCGATAACGTCGGGGGATACCACGAAGTCCCGGTGCATGATCGCCTTAAACATAGCTTCGCCGAACGCCATCAGCGGCGTGGCATTGAAGCTCAGTGAGACAGGAGCCGGGGCCGGGGCGGCAATCGCCAAGACTGGGGCAAGGATCAGGGCCGACAGAAAGCGCCTCATTGCGCGCCTCCTCTGACCCACAGTCCCGTTTCGATTTCGGCCTCCCAGCCGCTGGCACCAGACTTGAAGCGCAGCGGCGATACAACACGGCCATCGGAGAGAACCACGCTCACCGAACCGGAGTTGGTAAGAAACCCTTTACCGGTAACGGTCTCGGAGAACTTGACCGGCTTGGCAGCATCGGCCACGGCGGCAGAGGGGGTGAAAAACATCGGTCTAAGTACATGGGAGCCTACGCCCCCAAGTACGAGGCCAAATATTAGAGCGATTGCGAGAAACTTGGTCATGTGCTTGTGCGGTGGTTTGGGAGGAATCGGGCGGACTGCGAGAAGTTCGTAGTCCTGGGGAATACGTACAGGGCCAACGAAGCCAGGACGGATGCCGGTGCGTGACTGCAAGTGCCAGCTAGGCAGCAAGCAATGGATAGCATGCGGGTAACTGTCCGAGAACACTTGTGTGGTGTTATAGGCCCGGTTCAAGTCATCACCCCGGAAGTGCCAGCGGTCGGCTACGACGCCATCCGGAGAGCAACCGAGACGCACCACGCCGATATGCATGCGGGGCAGTGAGCCGTCGCTGAAGCCAGCCGTGATCAGCTTGAAGGCGGCCGAAACAAACGGCACTTTCATCCGGTCGAGGCGACTCATGCGCACCACGTACTCGAACAGGCTGTCGCGCAACTGCTTGTCAATCTGGCTGATGTTCTGGCAGATGAAATACACATCCCATCCGTACTTACGTGCATGGATTGCCCATTCCAGCAGATCCTTACGTCCACCAGCTTGGAAGTCCCGGGTATTTAACCAGGACGCGCATTCGTCGAGGAACAGCGCCCCGTTGTGCGACTCGTCGAAACCGGGGAGAAGCTGCGGCGTGGGCGGCGTGTACTCGAACCCCTTTGCGGTGTATTTGAGCACAGGCTCGAAGTCGATGAAGCGGTTGCCTGAGCCGATGGCGTACAGGTCCGCCGACGTGGGTTTGTCCGGCACGCGAATAACAGTCTGCTTCGACTGCCCCGGCATCATATGTTCCATGAACACGTCACAGTTTGTCGCAACGCGTTTGCCAGCGCGCAGGTAGTCGCGCAACAACTTCATCGCGCCCTTGCCCTTGCCGCTTCCGAGCTTGCCGGTGATAGCGTAAACGGCCATGTCAGATCAGCTTGTCGAGGATGGTCTTCTTGTACGTGTATAGGGCACATGCTGCCCACACGCTGCAATACACGCTGGCGAGCGTGTACGTGACCGGGTTGAATGCAAGCGACAAGCCCACAGCGAAGTTAGGGTGAGACTGGCTAATGCCTTGAATGACGGGACCGCAAACAACGTTTGCGCAGACCTGGCCAGCGGCCCATAACGCGGCAACCATTGCCGTTAGCGTGGTGACGGCCCAAACGCGCATCCCAACTTTGGCGGTATTCTCGAAGCCGAGATAACCAATAAGAGTTGCCCACATGATGATGCTCCTAGTTGACGGCCAGTGCGGCCCGGATTTGCTGAACACAGCCCAGCAGACAGAAGAAAGCCAAGACGCCATTAATGAACGTCTGAAAAGTGGCAAGTGGGGAGCAAATGTCCATCATCACCGCACCACTACCATTGGGGCCATCGATCATGGGATTGACGCAGGCCGCAGTCGGAATTTTTGGTACAAACGACCAAGTGAAACGGTTCGATGCGACATTAACCTGCGACTGAGAATAAGTATTCCAAGAGCCGATATTGTCCGTGTTCGATTTCGTGTAATCGGTTGTGGCTTGATCGGCAGGTGCAGTGACTTGGCAACGAGGCTGCGAAGAGCCGCCACATGCCGAGCTAGTGGTCTGCGCATTGGCCGAAGCTGTCATTGCAAGGCCTATGACGGATAAACCCAGCATTAGGAAATGGAATCGCCTCATGATCAGTCCCGAATGGCAGATTGAATTTGGTTAACACAGCCGTAAACACACAGCACACCAAGCACAGCGTTGATAAAGAACGAGAGGCGGTCAAACCAGACGCAAATATCCATGTTGATGGTAACGTTGCCTATGGGACTTTTGAGCGACGGATTTTTACAGACCGCGGTAGGTATCGAGGGAATGAAAGACCAGTTGAACTGACTTGAACTAATCGCATCGAGCTTGCCCTTCATGCCCGTGTCCGCAGTACGGTTGGCGGCGTTGGTATCACTGGACTTAATATTAGTGGCATCGTCACGCGCAAACTCAACGCTGCACGCGCTTTGACCGGGGCCGCCACAACCCAAGCCGTTGTCAGGTTTCTCGGGAGGCGTAATGTTGACGTGAACGATGACATAGCCACCAGTACCAGGATCATATGCACCTGTGTCGAGGCCGGCCTTGCTGCCATCCGACTTGGTAATGCTAATGTCGAAACCGTCTCCAGCATTGGCCCCCACTTCAATAGACTGCGAGCCGTCTTGGGATGTAAGCGTCAGATCCGTGGTGTCGTTCAAACCATCACATGCCGGGTTAGCCTTGTCCGTCATGAATGCCTTAGACGCCGGATCGAACAGAACCTCGCAGGTGGTGCCAGCTGGTTTCTTGACCTTGGTGGCGTCGGTAAGGCCGCACTGATAGCTACCACTAATGTCCTGGCCTCGATCCACATAGCCTGGATCGCAGACCAGCGTCACATTCGTGGCCTGATCGTAAAGGTAGGCGATGCTCACATACCGCATCGTCCCGGAGCAACACTCAATAGCTGCGGTATTGATGTACTTATAGCCGTTGAACTGGCCGAGATAGTTCTCGGTGGCCCGCAGAGGCGCAAGACAATCTGTCTTGGCCGCGCAGGTGGTGTGTATGGCGATGAACGGAATAGCCTTTGGCTGAGCCGGTGTCTTCTGCGGCACGACTTCGATACCGGTCACAGGACCGCCACGGGCCACGGAACCATTGTATTGCGCAATCTGAATGGCCGGGTCAACGCCAGCAGCTCCAACGTTGGACTCACGCGGGGCCTGGGTCAGTACGCCGATATCACCAGGACCTACTGGAACGCCAGGGATACCCTGCGCGCTGGACGGTGGTCCCTTACCCGACGCGGCGATGATGGGCTTCGGCGTCACATCGCGCTTGCCACTACCTGGGGCCGGGTCGGAGAACTTCTTTGGATCAGGATTTTCTCGTTTTGCATCAGGCTTAAGACTAACGGTGATAGCTGGCTTGGGAGCCTGTGCGGCAGGCATCGATGGAGGCTTGTTATTACACATACTCGTATTGATACTTCCAAACTTATTGCACTCATACCACATAAATGCAGATATCGAGCCAGTCACCCCGGCAACAATATCGCTGATGAGAATAGAACCGTACGTGATCTCTAAAAGCCAGCCCGCAATCAATGGAACAATCGCCTGAGACCGGATTGGCACGAACGCAAGCGTGGCAGATACAAATAGGATGACGACAGTTTTCTTGAACGATGCCATGGAGTGGATGCCATATAAAACGGCCAGGTGATTAAACGCTGGCCGCAAGGTAAATCGGGAAAAAGATTAGCCAGCTTTACCAAACGCTTTCTTCATCATCTTGATGCCCCAGAAGCCCCCCGCAACCAACACGGCGACCGCGAAAGCAGCAGTGATATAAGTTTGCGCCTGCGCGGACAGCGCAGTAATGGCCTCAACGCCCGGATCGCCAGCTGCGAAGGCTGCACCGGTAGCGGCCATTGCGGAAGCGGCGACCAGCGCCTGTTTAGTGATTACTTTCATGTGTACTCTCAAAAAAATGCCATTAATAAAACCCCGGTTTGGCGAAGCCGGGGAGTACTTCGGAAACTTTGTCTTGGTAAGTCAGGGGTTAGTCAAGCGACTCGATAGCCTGACGCGCAATACGTCGAATCGCGCCCCCTGCATAACCCAGACCAAACGCCGTTAGACAGTAGCCGACAACCTGGTAAATAGTCATTTGTGGCCCACAATCCGATGAATGACGTACTTGATAAGATAGACGGCGGCGACAAATAGTCCTGTCAGGAATAGGATCGGCCCGAGCGACTTGAACAGGCCAGTCATCGCTGTCCTCCGGCAATCCAACCGAGAGCGAACAAGACAACTACTGCAATTGAAATCACAACTTCAGATGAGACAGCATCCATGCCTTCCTCGCCTAGCAACGATTACTCTTCGATGAGATCGAGCGTATGCTCAACCGGCACTACCTTCACAACCTCACCGGTTTGCTTATCCTTCGTTTCATACGGCTTGCGCTGGAAACCGCCCAGCGCACACGGTACTGAGATTTCCTCGCCCTTATCGCCCAGACGAGCTTTGCTACGAATCTCAACCATCTGCGGCCGCGAATAGACATCGGCCGCAGGCGTGATCACCTGTGTGTAGCGCTTTCCCTCATATGATTTGGAACCCTCGATACGACCGCTCACCATCACTTGCATCGCCTTGACGGCCTGATAGCTCTTCTTGTCGTCCACCTTCATCATTACGTTCGATTCCGCCATTTTTATTCCCCTAAACTATCTGCATAATTTCCGGCTTGCGTGGTACTTCTCACGATTGCGCGCCGGTACATAACACAATCGCTTGCTAAACCTTTGAAGCTATTTCTAATTCACTGATGGCCTGCGCAAGGTTGTGACGGGTACCTCATGGCGCTCCCTATATTTTTCGCGCAGGTATTCCAAGTGCAAGCTGGGGGCACTTGGTGCCCGTTTCCGATGCCGCACATAGACAGCGATGTGATCCTGCTTGACGCATCGAGCACCAGTGCGGTCAAAACTCCGGGAAGCGTCGAAGGACGGGAAGATAATTTTATTTTTTGGCCGATACGCTGGCTCTGCGTTTACTGGTGGCGTACACTTATTTACACTAGACCAAGTAGAAGCAGAGGCGGCAGCAATTCGAGTCCAGGGCGGGGATGAGCAGACCCCAATTTGAGAATCGAACGAGGCAGACACAGCACGTTCTCCAGGCCCGCTGATGGTCCATTGATAGCGCACTGATTCATATACGACATGCGGCTGCGCCACCCAACATACGCCAACAGGCTTAGAGATCATTTTTGCAACGTAGCGCCCCTTAAAGAATTGTTCACGGCATACCAGCTTGATTGCCGCATTGCGGCCGCACGTTGGCCCACCCATGGCCCATATAAAGCGGGCGAAGCTAGCTTTCTGCGCCACGGCTGGGTCTTCGGATTCGATTTTCTGGCATGCTTGATATGCCTCGCGAATAACTTCCGGCGCATGCTGGACGGCATCTGCAGTCAGACGGCGTACCTCGCGCATAACGGTGACCGATGGGCCGCCTATTTGCTGGAACTGACGAATTCCATTCAACTGTGCCCAGAGCGTGACGCGTTTGGATGGCGTAAATTCCATGTTTCCAAGATTGTCACTGGTGATGACATAAGTACGACCATCCTCGAAGGCATGGTGTTCACCAACGCCATAGCCGTCGATGTTCTTGCTTACGTACTTAGCTATGTAGCCCGCTGCGCTACCATTACCCGCTTCGATGTTGATTAGCTTCACGCGGTTTTCATGTGAGCCGTTTTCGCCCTCATCCTCTTTAAGCGCGTAGGCAGTGACGATCATTTCCATGTCATTGACACGTGCCGGATCGACAAACAAAAGCATGTGCCAATGAGGGCATCCATCCGTGTGTGGTTCAGCAACGCGAAAGCCATATGGTTTAATCCCTGCACGATGGAGTGCAGCGCGTATACACGCCCAAACCTTACAAAGGTATGCCTGTGCCTGGCGCGTCGTGAAGCCTTTGTATTTCTCGTTCGTACCGCCGACACTATGAAATTTGCTGGGACACGTGATGGTCCAGAACATGGCAACGTGGCCCAGTACACCCGCCGCTTCTTCAAAGCCGCGTATTCGCAGCATAAGTTCGCCGCGACGCAATGTTTTGTTGCCGACGCCCTTTGAGGCCAGTTCAGCCAGCGTATAGACGTCGCCGTTTTCGTTGACTGCCTTACATGCTTCGAGCAGTTTTTGATTCTCGCGGTTGCGGTGTTCTTGCATAATCGCGGACTCACGGCTGATATATGGGTCAATGTGCTTGCCAACTAATCCAAGCTGCTTGGCGACGTGATCAAAGCGGCGCTTAAATTCAGTGCGAATATGGCGTAGCCACCAACGCTTATCCAGTGCACGATCAACAATCTCCAATACAGTCTCACCGCAAGGCACAGCCACGCCACGGCGGCGGCACACCATACCAATTGCAATCAAGATCGCGTCGTCAGTCAATACCCGATTACAGATTCGGTGACATTCGCGCACGGCCGCATCGGCGGCGTGGTGAAATGCACCTTCGCCCGTCAGCACACCAGCGGTTGCGAGTGGCACGCGTTGGTCGTCGGCGAGCACCGCCTCGATAACTTTATTCTTCTTCTCATCCAGGCCGCCGAATAGGCGATGCATAGCATTTGCCATACGCGATGGGATACCCATATCAAGCATCAATGCACCTGAGATACGGGATTGGCCGAGCGCTCACAGCACATACATTTTTGTATGATCGTTAGCTCACTCAGCAAATTTTGAAGCGCACTCCAAACGATATCTCGCTCTGATGCATCAAAAGACATGAGGTCGCTATTAGCGCGCTCCACAGGAAAATTTGCCGCTTTAACGGCGACAATCCGAGCTGAGATTGATGCACGCGACCAGTAAATGGTACGAACAGCTTCTGCATCAACAGCACGAATAGGCGGGTTTAAGCTAGCCATTTGCACGGAACTCTTCATGCCAGGTTCTCCTCGGAAGTCAAAGTACTCTGACAAACAGGTCCGCCCTCGGCGGACACACGGCAAAATTCGCCCGCACCCGCTACCGCGTGCACGTTCGAGCTTTGCCATGTAGCTGTACCAGGAGCGTTAACAACCATGAAAAACGCACAATCAGCTTTACGGAGAGGGAGAAATTTAGTCACAACGAGAACTCCTGACCACGTTGTGCGGCATGCATGCGAACAGCCTCAACATTCACGAATACCCTCTTACCGATGGTTACCTGCGGCCAATAGCCTCGCTCACACTGACCGACTAAAACACCGAGTGGCAGGCCAATAGCAGACGCAAATGCTTCGCGCGTCATCAATGGCACTGGAATCGACTGGAAATTTACTTGAGAATTGACCATAATGATCCTAACATTCGCCCAAAACGTACTCTGCCGAGTACTAATGGTACGCACATTAATACCATACATACCCAATGTCAAGCTCAAAAACCCTTTTTGATAGATTTCAGGCGCTTATTAGTGCCAAAACGCATGAGGCACGTCGCTTTAAAGAACTAGAGGAGGTATCTGGAATCGCCGCAGTCAGCTGGCGGAAAGCATTCACGAAGGGGCAACGACCTACAGCTGAGATGATCGAAAGCGTCAGTAAAGTATGGCCAGAACATGCATTTTGGCTAGTAACTGGCACCCCTGATCCAGTCGCAGGTCACGTTGGCATCGCCACCAACAAGGACGAAACGCTCGACTATTTAGGGTTGTGGGTGGACAAAGCATCACCCTATTCCAGTCGCTTTTTCAGAGAAGTAATTTCCACGAGGGAAGTAATTGACCAACGCAGGAACGACAAAGGGGACGGAGGAATATCCAGCGCGGAGAGAATAGCCCTAATCGGCACGGAAGAAATGCGCTTCAAAGAAATTGAACATTACATTTCAAGCTCTAGGCAAGCGTGGAACACCGAGGAATATCCAGGATCGGAGGAGAACTACTTAGATGGTCTTCCAGATTTCAGACAAAAGGTTGGCAAAATAGATGGCGATCAAAAAAAGTAGTAATGGATGGTTAGTAGACTCTCAACCGAGCGGTAGAGGAGGAAAACGCTTCCGGAAGACATTCAAGACGCAGGCAGAGGCGAAGGCGCATGAGGCTTGGCTCAAGTCTCAGGTAACTCAAGATGCAGATTGGGCACCGAAGAAGAAGGACCTAAGAAAGCTATCTGCCCTGATTGGCCTATGGTTCGATTACCACGGCACTGGACTCAGTTCAGGGGTGGATACCAAACAACGCTTGCTCTCAATGGCTAACGCGATAGGTGATCCCATTGCCAGCAATTTCAGTGCAAGCATGTTCGCTGAGTACCGAACAAAACGGCTTGAAGCAGGTCTGTCTGCGAATAGCATGAACCGAGAACACGCTTATCTACGCTCTGTCTTCAATGAACTGGCAAGACTAGGCTACTGGACTGCAGAAAATCCACTTGGAAAATTACGGCAGTTCAAGGTCCAGCAAACTGAACTTTCATATCTAACCTACGAACAGATAGAAGAGCTGTTGTTAGAACTAAAAACCGCACAAAACCCACATGTGAGGTGTACTGTCAATAGCGGACACTCTTGTTTCAAGCCGCCTGTGGTTGTTTGCTGAATTTTTCAGCAAACAACGCGGGCGGAACATTGCCGAGGCGCGAGTGGCGCCGCTGG
>NZ_JBNYXZ010000037.1:0-2793 GCF_051380935.1 Janthinobacterium algoris
GCTGACGCCCTGCTCCTGCACCAGCGAAGCGCGCGCGGCATCACGATCACCAGCGGCCAGCCACCAGCCCGTGCTGGTGGAGCTGGCCACCACCACCAGCACGGCAGCCAGCAGGATTGCCGCCGCCTTCCAGATGCCGTTGACTGCGGCGCCCGCCAACGTGCCCAGGGCGCTCACGGCCGCACCTGCAAGATGCCGGCACGCGTGCCATGACGGTCGATGGTGATGATGCGGTTGATCGGCTTGGCCGCCATGCGTGTGCTGACATGCACCCAGGTCAGTTCATTGATGATCTGACCGATGCCGAACTCGTCCAATTTCGGCAGCAGGGCCTGGCATACCTGGTACGGCGTCATGCGCAACGCCTTGAAATCAGCAGCACAACCGTGCACGTGATCGCTACCATCGCTGCTGCCAATGCCCCGATTCACCGGAATCGAGCGGTAGCCGCTTATATTGGTCAGCGGCGTATCAATGCCGGTGCTGGCCGTCAGGTAATTGCGGATACGCTGCAGCATCTCGGCCGTACGCTGCAGTTCGGCCAGCACGACGGCCGGCGGCGTGTTGTGGACACCATGGCGCGCCGCCCAGTCGGAGGCGACCAGTTCGGCCAGTGAGAAATTTTTACTCAGTTGCATGACGATCCCTTCCAGAACGATGAGCGCCGGTCGACGCAGACTAGCGCAGCGATGCCACAATGGAGCAGCACCTCGGGCCAGGCCGGTGTCACGCCGAACAGCAGCACGGCGGCGGCACCGGCCGTGAGCGCGATCCATGTGATACGGATAGGGCTGCCCGTGCCAGGCCGCATGTGATTGAGCTCGACGAACAGCCCTCGCGCCAGCACGATGGCCGCCGCCGCCATGTCGATCAAATACAAAATGTTCATGGCACGTCTCCTTTCTTGCGCAACCAGGCGAATGCGGCCGGGATGATGACCTGGGCGCACAGGCCCAGGCCCGCTGCGGCGGCGATGCGGATACCCGATTCGCCGGCGCTCGACAGGAATGGGAAATAATTGGCTGCGGTGACGCTGGCCACTGGCGCGAACCAGCCCGCGATCAGCGACGAGCCGATCACGCTGCCGGCGATCTGCGGTCCACGCATGGGCGGCAGGTAGGACAGCGAGACTAGACCGCCGGCCAGGCCGGCCAGCAGCGCGTCATACTGCACGCCCAGGATGGACCCGGTCAGGGTGATAGTGCCGGCGGCGATGGCGATGCCGACGGTGCTGCTTGCAGGTTCAGCCATATTGGCCTTTCGGGTTGGGTATGTGGGTGGATTGCTCTAGAGCAGCAGCTAGCGCTGACATTACGAGCATGGCTGTCTCATTTCTAGGGAAAGGTGAGACAGTATTTCCGACAACGGAAACGAAAAAACCCGCCGAAGCGGGTTTGTGGTGGAGTGCCGCTGTGCTACACGACCTTGACCATCACATAGGCCCTGCCGTCCGGCTCAATCGAAATCACGCGGCCGACGGCATCGAGGTACTGCGAATGCGTGAGGTCTGCCTTGCGGACGGGAATACCCTTGATTCCGGCGCCGTCCGGCACCGGCACGATGTAGTCACCTGGCTGGGCGCCTTGCACGTTGACCGGCACGCGGCCGGCGATGGCGATGCGGTCGACCTTCTGACGCAACGCTTCCAAGGCAGCATCAAATGCGTGGACCGCTGCGACATAGGCCTCCTCCTTCGCCGCCCAGTCTTCATCGGTATCGCCCGGCAATGTCACGGTGGCCAGGTAGACGGCATCGACAGCAGGAACACCATTCGCCTCGTCAGCTGGCATGGCCGGCGCGACTAATTCCCGCTCAATGGTTGGCATCAAACGCTCCGGCGCCGTTGGCCGCGCGCCCAGCTCCTGTGACCAGGTGTCACCGCCGACCATGCATGGGCTAGTCGACTTCACAATGAATGCGATGGCGCGATCCCATTTATCGGTCAACTTACCCTCGACGTCAATGCCGACAACCTGGCCAGGAGCAATCGTGCCGCACAAGAGCGCCTTGATCATGTACTCGGCATAGTCAGCACCGCCAGCAATAATCGTCCCTGCTGTCGAAATGCTGCGCCCTGTTTCGGAGTTCCGACCAACGAATAAAACAGCTGTGGCAGTGCCCCATGACGCCAATCCATCGGAGGCGAGCATTGCAATGCTGGGCGCTGCAGCATCCACGCCTACGTACAAAATCTCCTGCCCTTGCCCTGTCCCTCGGCTAATATTATGCCGAAGTGTTGATAGGTCGGAACTGCTCACTTTAAGGAGCGGCAGGTCGACGCGTCCAGTGATCCCCTGCACCTTTATCATCGGGGTAAAAGCCTGATAGCCTAGCTGGCCCCCATAAGCCCATTCGATCCGGAATTCACCATTCTTGTTGACAAATCGGTAGGTAACATCATCATTCCCTGAGCCAAGCCAGCGCGCAAGGCTGATACTAGGCTCGCCTTCGGTGGTAGTTCCTACTCTCACTCTGGGTACCGCATTGCCTTTGCCGGTTACGTCGATCCGGCTCGTGTTAAATGGAAGGCTTGGATCGATCCAGCCGGGATTCATGAAGCCATTCGGTCCGCCCATTGGCGACATGCCCGGAGCCGGATTGTAGGCGCCAGATACAGGTCCGCGCCCTACCAGTCTATTTAGTTCCTCATTAACATTTGGCATGCCGTCGTAAAATGTGTCAGCCATCTAAATCCCCTCGATCTGTAGTGGTGCGGAATAGGTTTCAAAATATGGCGTGCTCACGGCGTCGATGTTGCTGGCCTTGCCATACAGCATGTGGTCCTGCTCCAGC
>NZ_JBNYXZ010000037.1:2893-10634 GCF_051380935.1 Janthinobacterium algoris
GTGGGTCCGGGTTTTCCGGGAACAAGCTGAACAACATGCCCCGGTCTTTGCCGTTCTCGCGCAGGATGCGCATGAAGCGTGCGCGGTCCGTTGGCGTCAGGTGCACCAGGTTGATGCTCAGCTTGTCGCTGGTCGGGCGAATCTGTGTCTTGAGGTCACCAGCGCCCGTGCGGTAATCTTCGCTGGCATCCTGCAGCTGCAGCTGAGCGCCGTACTCGGCGTTGTGTTCCGGCGACCAGTAATTGCCCACCACCAGCCGCGATATCTCCAGGTAGCCCTCCGGACTTTGCGGCGCCGACACCTCGATCACCAGGCGTCGCACGCGCACGGGCGCGAACCAGACGACGCCATCGGCTCCGCCGCCACGCGCCCAAGTGTTCGCACCACCCCACTTGTAAGCGTTCCAACCCAGCGGCAGCACGCCCCAGGGATAGGAGCCATGCACGGCAGCCGGGCATGGGAAGATGCTGCCTGTATCGAGCACCGGTACGGCGTCGCCTGGCTGGGCGTAGCAGCGAACGCGCATGCGAGCGCTGCTGGTCATGTTGGTGAAGATCAGCGCCACGCAGGCAATGGACTCCTGTGTTGGCCAAGTAGCAGTGATGGTTTGCGCAGTGCCGACGGCGCGCAGCACCGCTGACTTGGCATCGCGCTGCAGGTTGGCCGGGCCAAGCGCACCGGCCTGACTCGATGCGGTCAGCACCGCGCGGTCAGCGGCGTTGTCGGAAATTATTCGTAGATTCACCATTCTGCTTAATAATCCTTGGCGTTAATAGTGATATATGGCGACATTGGAATTGACACTGGCAGCGCCACCAACTGACACTCAATTTCACTGGAAATTATGAAAAAATTTCTATTTGGTGCTTGTTGCAATTGACATCCGGATGCGCCGATCAACCATGGACTACGGAAGATGAGGCACGATTCAAACTAGGCAGGCACAACTATTATAATTTTGCTTTACGTTCCGGTTACGTCGAAAATCAAAAAACCGTAGGGGCTAAAATTACTTGGTGGTGCTCCAGCACCGTATAAGGAATTAACCCATAAATTTGTCTTAAAAGCCACAGTTTCTGCGTTGGGAGTCCATGCACAAGGAACAGCCGTGGTAGCGTAGTAATCATATCCACCATTTGGGTTTTCCGAGATTAAGTACACAAAATTTACCCAACACGTAGAACCTGTTTGTGCCACTGCTACTTGCTTCCCTGAGTATGTGAATGTCCTTCCTGTATCCATTTGCTCATTTGTAGTCCAGATTGCAGCATCAGGCATAGTACCCGTAAAGTTATTTAAATACGTAGCGTACTGAAAAGACGAATCAAAAATTAACACACCACTGGCATCAAAAACTTGGAATCCTGCTGTGCTGCCTAATGTAGTACTGGCAGTATCGTATATCCAGTATTCTAAAGTGGCACCTGCTGCATTGTTTACAAAATATTCGTAAGTCACCGATCCATTATTTACAGCGCTTACATTAGTGTAAACAGGGTAAGGACAACGAATTGCCACAATTGCCGTTAAGCTAGATACAGTTAGTGTGTTGTACATCCAATTCGTACCTAAATTGGTAGGGTTCTTAGCGTTAAGCTGGATGATTCCTTTTCGTATAAATTGCAGGTTAATAAAAGATTCGTCGATTTGCAGTACCACCCCATCATCACGATAAACCTGAAGTCCTGCTGTCATTAATATGCTCCCCAACGAATATAAATATTATTGACTTGCGGAGTTGAAGTCATTGTTCCATAGTCATAACGGAAGGTGTTTCCTGTCACTGTCAGGGTTGGGGCACCCCAATCCATCAATTCCCCGATATTTCTAGCAGTGGAGACAAAATTCCATTGCCGTCCAATATTGGTGGGAATAGTAGGTACAGTAAATTGAATAAAGTAATCTCGATATGCCCCGCCACTACCAGAGGCTGTACTCTGTAAATCTGCATGTGTGAGCAGACGACTACCCACAATACGACAAAGCTGTGTATTTGTGTCCAGTTGAATAGACCCATCTGCTCTAAATACTTGAAGACCAACCGGCATTACCACCTCCCAAAACGTACGCACAACTCGGTGCCGTTCAATTCGTCAGATGCTTCGCGCATCCGTATGCTATTGCCATCCATTTCAGTGCGCGGGCCATCTGTCACTTTCCATAGCTGCAATCCACAAGGCATTGTCACCACACTCCCAATCTGACAATTAAATTGCCTGCAGCGTTGTAAATGCGGATACCGTTGCTGTCGTATTCCGTCCGCTGGCCACTCGTGGCACTGCGAATCAAACCGAACGTGCCCGTTGCCGCCCTCAATTCACCCTCGAAGGTTCCCTTGGCGCCTGACAGCTTTCCTGAAAAGGAGGCATTGCCGTTTTCTATCAACAATCCAGGCATTGCCACATATCCACCGCTGCCCAACTCAACGTAGCCGCCAGTTGCAGGGTTGCCAAGCAGCAGGCCTCGCTCGCTCAGGTGAAAGCCAATGCCGCCGTTACTCGGCCAGCCATAGGCATTTCCGGGATAGCCAGCACCGCCGTGCAGCGTCGCGCCGTACAGGTCGCCCGCTGTTACATTTCCCAGATTGGCTGAAAGCGCAGATAGTTTGTCTACTGCCAGCGATTTCGCCGCCACCGATCCATCCACCAGCAAATTCCCATTCAGCACCGTGCCCAGTACCAGCCATGCGCCGTTATCAAAATACTTCGTCACCGCTTGCGTAGCGTCGTAGAGCGTCACCACGTCGCGGTTGATCGGCGCGCCGTAGCCTGCACGCCCCAGCTCGTACACGGCCGAAGCATCCGACCAGGTGGAATAGCCGGGCGCCGTCACGGTGACGGTGCCGCGTTGGCCAGTGGCGCCATCGGCAGCCAGGCGCGCAGCAGCGGCCCATTCTCCAGGCTGGATATCGTCGGTGGCAGTGCGTGCAGCCGCTGTTGCACCCGAGGTGAACAGATAGGCGCCGCCAGCTGTCGGCACCTGAGCCGACCAGCCGTTGTTCAGGCCCACCAGTGCGCCCGTGGCAAAGGTGAGCGTGCATGCCGCGCTCGGCAGCGCTGGCGCAATATTGGTGGCGCCACGCTGGTAGATGCGCACGGGCGCCACGTTCAAGCCATCAGTGCCGTCCTTGGCCAGTTGCACAGCCCCCGCCCACTCATTGGCGGCGATATTGTCCGTGGCATTGCGCGAACTGGCGGCAGCCACGCGCACGTACAGCGGCGCCGTGCCGGCCGGAATATTCTTCGACCAGCCGTTGGCCAAGTCGTTACCGGCCGGCGTCGTGATGGCGGCCATGGCGAAGGTAAAGATCACGTCACCCGGCGAATCAGCAGGTGCTGCCGCCGCGCGCTTGTAGGCGAAGGCCTGGCCTGTGTTCAAGCCGGCCAGGCCCGTCTCACCGGCAACGCCGTCGAAGACCTTGCTGATCATGTAGTTGCCGACGTAATCGACGCCGAATTCGCGGATGCGCGCCTGCACCAGGGCGGTGTCGGTGGTCATGGTGGCAAAATCGACCGTGGCCACGTTGCCGTTGACGGTCAGCTGCGTACCGGCAGAGACCGAAAATACGATATCGCCCACCACGTTCACCGGCTTGGCAGTAATGGCAATCGAGCCAGGAGCGCCGGCGCCGGCACTGTTCACACGAAACACTGGCGTGCTGCCAGCCAGCAGAATCGCCTTGCCGTCTGCCGTCGTGCTGAAGCGCTCCGCCGTGGCCTGCAGCAGCTTGTCACGGGCGCCGCCGATGGCCGTCATACCAGCACTCCCACCGTCACGCGCCCAGCCAGCCATTGGTGCGACAGCAGCACCACCACACCAGACACGCCGGCCTGCAGGCCGAAGCGGTCATCGCGCAGCAGCACGGGCTGCCCCAGTTCCAACATCATCATCTCAGGCTCTCCGTCAAATTCATAAATCGTGCGCTGCACCTTGTTCAGGGCAAGGCGCCGCTGAGCTTCCGCTTGCGCGTCTGCGTTGGTTTTGAGGCAAGTGTCGATTTGCGGCGGGTCGTCCGTCAGCCGGTAACGCGCCTTTACCGCGGCATCGACAGCGGTTTCCGTCAGCCATTCCGTTGCATACAGGTCGGCATGCGCCGGCGGGATGCTCGTGGTCAGGCTGGCCTGCACCGTGTAATTGCGGTCGAACGCAATTTTGACGGCCGCCACTACCGGCAAGCGCTGCACGACGCGAAGCGAGTCCACGCGCATTTTTTCCGGGCCAATCGGCACCGGCACGCCGACGGCCGGCAATGCGATCTGCACCAGGCGCAGCTGGCCGGTGCGTGACATCAGCGCCTGGGCGCCTACGCTGGCCGCCAGTTGCTGGATGGCTTGCGCCTGGTTCGTCCGGTCCGCGACGTACAGGCCCACCAGCTGCGGGTGGGCGGCATCGAAGGCGGACAGGTTGTCAAGATCGAGGTCGGCGAGGGTGAAACGATCCGATGCCTTGCCATAGGCGGTGGCGATGCGTTGCACCAGCGGCGCGATGCGCGGCGCATAGCCGCCGCCCTTGTCGCCCTGCACGCTGACCGTGATCGTGGTGGAAAACGGATCGGTGGTCAGGTTGAAGCGCCCCGCCTGGTCATTCAAAGCCACGGCAATCGGCTTGCCGTTGGTGCGTACCTCGAAACTCGACTCGACGGCACCCAGGAAGCCATACTCCAGCGTGGCGGGATTGGTCAGCAGCGGCGTGACGTTGTGGCACTCGCCGAATGGGATCGGCAGGGTTGCATCCTTGTTTGGCGAGACGCCACCCAGCTTCGCCTCGGTGATCGGGGTATCCAGGCGCTGCAGCTTGTCGCGTAGCGACAGGTTGATCGATTCGCGCGCGGAACTGCCGATATCGGCGACGATGCCGTCAAAAATCAGGCGGAAGTCGCTGCGCGGCCATGCTGGATCACCGGCCCATGCCTTGATGGGCCGGTTGCGCCAGACGTCGGCGAGCCAGCCATCGAGCGCGCCATCGCCGTTGTCGAGCTCGATATCGCCGCCCGATAGGCCAGCCTCGCCGGTCAGGCTGACCTGCTCGGTGAAGGCCAGGCCGCCAGTGGCCAGCGGCAAGTACTCGACGTTGGGCGGGAAGTCGGCCGGGCCGGTGACATACGGCCAGGACGAGATAAACCGCGTCACTTCGACGCCCGCCACATTCACCTGCACCTCAATCAGCACCATGCGGGTGGCCGACGAGCTTTGCAACCACGCCAAAAATTGCGCATCAGTCATTCGGAATACTCCACTTTTTTCGCCCAGGCAGATGCCTTGGCGGATTTATCGACACCAGCCACGACCGTCTGGGCCGCTTTGTCGTTCGATTCAACGGTGGCCTGGATGGTGGCGCCGGTCTGCTTGGCCTGATCGGCGCGCAAGCCCTTGATCTCGACTGTTTGGGCATCCAGCCGGGCGTTCAAGGCGCGGATTTCAGCGACCAATGCGTCGGAACCAACATTCGAGCCAGCCGAATAGCGCATGGCGTCAAAAACCACTGGTGCCGGGGCGCTAGAAAAAGCGACTGGCGCAGCAACGGCTGGCGCATTGGTAAATGCCACACCCAGCCCGCTAGCCGTTCCCATCGCCGCATGCAGGTTGGCGATGGCTTGCGCCACCGTCAGCACGCTGTCGTTGATGGTGATCAGGCCTGACACCTGTGCCTTGAGGGCATCCAGGCTGGCCTGCTGCACATCGACCTGGGCCGAGGCCCATTTCAGCGCCTCGTTGTTGGCAGCCAGCACGCGGGCGTAATCTGCTGCGTAGCGGGCGTCCGACGCATTGACCACCTGGGAAGCCGTCAGGAAGGCCTGCTCGGCAGCCGACAGACCGGACTGCGCCGTCGTGTCGCCGGCATTGGCCGCCGCCAGGGTTTTCTCGAACTGGGCGCGCGCTTCGGCGTACTTTTGCTCAGGTGTCAGCGTCGACTGGGCGCCCAGTGCCATGCTGGCGTTCAGGCCGTTGAGCGTGGTCACCCACGACTTCGATTTATCCAGCGCCGTCTGGGCCGCTGCCGCCTCTCTGTCGTAGGCCTTGCCCAGTGCGTCCTTGGCCGAGACCACCGCTTTGGCGGCCTGCACCTGGTCGAACAGCGCGCGGTTGACGGCGGCAATGCCGGAGCGCTGGATTGTCAGCAGTTCCGTTTCGCTTTTCGTCAATTCGTTGAGCTGCTGCTGTAGGTCGAGACGCTCGCTGGCGATCTCGCTGGCTGTTTTTGCCACTGCGGCAAAGTCGCCAGTTGCCGCCGCCAGCTCGGCTGCGTAATCTGCTGCTTTCTTGAATGGCTCGGCGATGGCGATCAGCTGCGCATACATGGCCTGGCCTGCTGCTGTGTTCAAATCCTGCGCCAGCACCAGCGCCTTGAATTGCTCGCTCGTCGTCACGCCGGATTGCCCCATCGCCGCCATGGCGCTGCGCACCGACTTGCTGATCGGCGCCATGCGCTCGGCTTCGGTCAAGAAATTTTCGACGAAGAAGCCGGTACCGCTGGTCAGCTTGTCAAGGCCGCCGGCCGCCGCGATCAGGCTTTCGCTCAGCGCCACAGCGCCCAGGCCTGTGGTATTGAAGGACTTGCCCAGCACAGCCAGCACGTCGGACACCTGCATGTAGTCGTTGGTGACACGCACCAGCGTTTCCAGGTAACCCTCGCCCACGGCCTGATATTCCTGCAGGCCAGCCACGCCAAACTTGGCCATGTCGTCTCCGAGCTTGGAGAACGCCGTTTCCAGCGCTTTCTGCTGCTCTTCGCCGGACAGGCCCTTCAAGCTGATCTTGCCCAGATCGATTACAAACGAATTAAGCCGAGCGTTGAATGCTGCACCGCCCATGCCCAACGCATCGGCAGCATTGCGGATGGTCTGCCCCATGCTGCTGATGATCATGGTGAACTGGTTATTCATTTCCCCCGATAGCGCGGCGGTTCGTGTGCTGTCCTTGTCCTTATAGGTGATACCGAATGCCTTTTTCTTCGTGTTGACATCGGCATAGGCCTGGGCCGTGAAGCCTAGTGCATCGACATTCCCCAATGACATGGCTTTTCCGGTAATGCCTTGGTCCTTGATTGATGTCGATGTACCGAACAACTTCGACACGACACCTCCGAGCACGGATCCAAGCACTGCGCCAATGGCAAGGCCAAGCGGACCACCAATGGCCGCCATGCCCATCCCCAGATACGTTCCGAGTGCAGCACCGCCGACACCGCCGGCTACCGCGCCGGTAACAGTGCCCAGGGTTCCACCAAGCACCTTCGTACCGGTTTGCACGCCAGCAGCTGCGCCGCCACCTTCGGCAACGACGCCGGAGCGCGCCAGCAGGCTGGACAAATTGCCAATGCCGGACACCATCTTCCTCAGCGACGAATCCATAGAAATGGTGTGCGCCAGGCCCAGGCCGGAGTTTTTCTCCATGATGGCCAGGCTGTGCGCGATGGATTCCGATTTCGCGGACGAGTCGCCCAGCACTGAGCCGGTACCGTTTGCAGCTTGGCGCTGTTCCGCGGTGCTGACACTGCCACCGCCCACCCCACCCAACATCTTGGCGCCGATGGCTACCACTGCCGCCAACGTCGCGGCGCCTGCCGCCAGGTTCAGCGGAAATGGCAGCGAGGCCAAGGCCTTCACCACGGCCGTGATGCCCCAGGCACTGGCCTCGGTTGCGGCCAGGCCGGTCGACGCCGCCGTGGTGGCCGCCTCGCCGGTCAACTTGGCGCCGTTCAAGGCCAAGTTGGCTGTAACTTCAGTTTCTTTGAAGAATAT
>NZ_JBNYXZ010000038.1:0-8219 GCF_051380935.1 Janthinobacterium algoris
CGCACGCTCCAACGACTCCCCACCAGGAAACATCGTCATGTGGCGAGGCATGCGTCGCCTTGCGGATATGCAGCTGGGCTTCAATCTCGCATCCGAAAGATATGGGTAATCGGAAGCCTGCTTTGACGCTTACCAAAGATGCCTTGACCCGAAAGTTGCTATGAAGTTTTTAAACCGTCATTTAGGAGTATTTTTGAGGCGCTCTGGGGAATTTGACGCGGACATGCGTGCGGCGTTGGTGCCGGCGCCTCCTGGTCGTTCTTATATGACATCAAATGGGAAAAAAAGAATCGTCGTTCTTTTGGTTTACTGTTGAGGTTGTTGCTGCGCATCAACTAATGCCCAAAGCGGCATTGCGGATTGGCCGCCGCCATATATCCTCCCTACAAGACGTACCTGTTAATTCGACTGCGGACGCAAGGCCCGCCAAATAGCTACCGGTCGTCAGGTCGCTCGCCATCATTTTGGGTATTCCGGTGTATCGATTTTTTCAAGTCGAGTAAGCGATGAAAACGAACGCGACAAACACACCTGCAATGAAACTATCCCGTAGCGCATCCGGCAGGTGGTTCGCCGCCGTGCTGCTTTTGGCGGCCGGCTTGCTGTCCGTGCCCGCCGTCCTGGCTCAGGCGACGGTCTGCGCCCGCGTCAAGATCGAGATCAAGCAGGCGCTGACGCTGGAGCGCCAGGCCTTCGACGCGGAGATGAGGATCAGCAACACCACCGACACCGGGGTGATCGAAAACGTCGCGGTGGAGCTGAAGGTCCGCGATGAAAGCGGCAGCCCGGTGCCGGTCAGCGACAATCCGAACGACACCTCGGCGCGGTTTTTCGTGCGCGTGTCCAACAAAACCAACATTGCCGCCATCGACGGCAGCGGCGCGGTCGCGCCAATGACGACTGGCACCGTCAACTGGCTGCTGATTCCCGCGCCGGGTTCTGCGGCCGCGACGGCGCTGGGGAAGAAATACCTGGTCGGCGCCACGCTGAAATATCAATATGGCACCGAGCAAACGGTGCTG
This sequence comes from Janthinobacterium algoris, assembly GCF_051380935.1. Lineage (NCBI taxonomy): Bacteria > Pseudomonadati > Pseudomonadota > Betaproteobacteria > Burkholderiales > Oxalobacteraceae > Janthinobacterium > Janthinobacterium algoris. The sequence continues at coordinate 1,023 of NZ_JBNYXZ010000038.1, forward strand.
GACATCGCCCCCGCCGTAATCACCGTCAAGCCGCTGCCGTCGTTGACGCTGGACTATTTTCTGCCGCAAGACGTCAACGCCGACGACCCGCTCACGCCCGCCATCGAGGCGGCCGAGCCGTTCACGCTGGGGGTGCGCGTCAAGAACAATGGCTACGCCACCGCCAAGGCGCTGAAGATCGACTCGGCTCAGCCGAAGATCGTCGAAAACCTGCAGGGCTTGCTGATCAATTTCCTGCTGACCGGCAGTTATGTCAACGACGCGCCGGTGCACAACACGCTGCTGGCCAATTTCGGCGACGTCGCCGGCGGCGCCAGCAAGATGGCGCGCTGGAACATGGAAACCACGCTGGCCGGCAAGTTCGTCGAATACACCGCCAAATTCAGCCACTCGGACGAGCTGGGCGGCGCGCTGACGTCGATCTTGCAGGCGGCCAATGCCCACGCGCTGATCCACGACGTGCGCGTCGATTTGCCGGGGCGCGACTATGTGCGCGACTTCCTGGCGCGCGACGGCGACGTCGTCCGGGTGTACGAGTCCGACGGCCCGGACACCGTGGTGAGCGACCGCAGTGGCGTGGCCACGCTGACGGCCGGCACAACCCCGGGCGGCGCGCAGTACCGCTTGAGCTTTCCGCCCACCGCCGGTTTTTCCTATGTCCGGCTGGCCGATCCGTTTAACGGCAGCAAGGTGCCGGGGAAGGTCATGCGCTCGGATGCCAAGCAACTGTCGGCCGAGAACGTGTGGCTGTCAAAGACGCGCAACGCCGGCACCAAGCAGTGGGAGTACTGGGTCAACCTGTTTGACGTGAACAGCAGCGGCGAGTACGACAGCCAGTTCCAGGCGCCGCCGGCGGGTCCACGCGCGCCTGTGATGCAGTTTATCCCGGACCGCGTGGTCCAGGAAGGCAAGCAGGTTTCTTTCCTGGTCGAGGCCAGCAGCCCGGACGGCAAGGCGTTGACGTTCGCGGCGGCGCCGCTGCCGGTCGGCGCCCGTTTGACGCCGCAGGCCGCCGCTGCGGCGGGCCTGGCGCGCGCCATTTTCGACTGGACGCCGGCCAAGGGCAGCGCGGGAAATTACCCGATCAGTTACAGCGCCAGCGACGGCAGCCTGAGCGCGGTGCGTTCGGCCGCCATCCGCGTTGAGGCCGCGAAGGCGCCGCCGGGACCGGCCATCCCGACGATACTGTCGCCCTTGTCGGGGGCCCGGTTGACGCACCGTACACCCGTTCTGGCGGTGCAGGCCTCGGGCGAGGCGGGCGATCCGACCAGCAAGGTGCAGTTTGAACTGTATGCGGACGAGGCCGCCACCAAATTGCTGGCGACCGCCTTGCTGGACAAGGGGCCGCCCGGCGCGGGCGCCGGCGGCGTCACGCTGTCGGTCCCCACTATTTGGCAGCTGCCGGACGCGTTGAACAACAACACCGCCTACTGGTGGCGCGCGCGCGCCTTCGACGGCGCAGTGTTCAGTCCGTGGGTCTACGCGCGCTTTTCCGTCAACACGTTCAACAATGTGCCGGACCAGTTCAACTTGAACGGTCCCATCCCGCTCTGGGCCGTCGCCTCGCACACGCCGGCGCTGGCATGGACCAACAGCAAGGACAGTGACGGCGACGCGATTCGCTACGCTGTGACGGTGTACCGCGACGCGGCGCTCAGCACGGTCCTGGCGCAGTCGGCCGACTTGCCGGGCGACGCCAGCGGCAGCACGTCGTGGACCGTGCCGGTGCCGCTGGCGGACGCGCCCAACTACTACTGGCGCGCGCTCGCCAAGGACGCGCTGGGCGGGCAGACCCAGGCCGCGGCCAGGACGTTTACGGTCAAGACCACCAGCCCGGAGGCGCCGCTCCCGTTGCCGCTCAGTCCGGCCGCTGGCAGCCGCGGCACCAGTCCCACCACCGCGTTGGTCGCGGGCCGCCGCACGGAGCAGGAAGCGCTGCCGGACGGGTATGTGTTTGAGATTGATAACGTCAGCACTTTCGACTCCGGCAACAAGCGCATATCCGGCCTGGTGAAACCGTCCGGCGCGGCGGGCGCCAGCTGGAGCGCCACCAACCTGGTCGAGGACCAGCGTTACTGGTGGCGGGTCAAGGCGCGCCGCGGCCCGATCGAGTCGGCCTGGGCCGGCTCGCACTTCCTAATGAGCGCCGCCAACCACGCGCCGCCGGCGCCGACCGTCAAAAACCCCGGCAACGCGGCGTGGACGGCGTCGCTGCATCCGAGCCTGGAGGCGAACCCGGTGGCCGACCCGGAGGGCGACGCGGTGCGTTACCAGTTCGAGGTGTACAAGGACGCCGCGCTCGGCCAGAAGTTCGCCGACGGCAGCTCCGCCAACAGCGCGCTGGTTTTGCCGGCGCCGCTGGTGGACGGCGCCGCCTACTGGTGGCGCGTGCGCGCCCTCGACGCGTCCGGCGCGGCCAGCGGCTGGAGCGCGGCGTCCATGTTGCATGTGCGCAGTGCCCCCAGCCAGGGGCTGGCGATCGCCGTGACGTCGCCGGTCGCCTTGGTCGTCCCCCAGCTCAGCGACGGCCGCCGCCAGGTGACGATCCGCTGGGAGGGCGCCGACCCGAATTCGACGGCGACGGTGGCGCTGTACTTCAGCGCCAGCGCGAACGGTTTCGGCGGCACCCGCATCGTCGACGGCTTGCCGCCGCAGGGCGGCGCGCAGTCGGGCGGCTATGTGTGGGACGCGGCGGCGCTGGCCCCGGGCGTGTACTACGTTTACGCCGAAATTTATGATGGCAGCGGGGTCGGCCGGGGCTACGCGCCGGGCGCCGTGGTGATACCGAACGCTCAACCGGGCGGAACGCTGGGCATATCCGGTCCAGCCACCTGGTACGAGGCGGCGGCGGGCACGGTGGCGGTGAGCTGGTCCGGCGCCTCGGAGAGCGCGATGCTGTTGCTCATATCGGGCAACGCCGTGCCGGCCTCGCCGGATGCCCTGGCGGTGTCGGGCGCATCGGGAATCCGCCTGGTTGCGCTCTCGCTGCCCTACCAGTGCAACAAAGAGCCGCTGTCGATCACAACCCGTATCGGCGCCGTGCTGACCGAGGACCTGAACTTCGCCGGGCGCGTCGCCAGCACTGGCGCCGGCAAGGTGGTCTATGCGCCGTCGAACACCGGCGACGAGTCGCTGCGGGTATGCGATATCCGCATCGTGGCGGAACGCAAGCTCGATGCTGCCTATTCGGAGTTCACCGTCTCCGCCAAGCTGAGCAATCTTGGCGCGGCGATCGCCGTCGCCAACGCGGCGCCGCTGGCGAACGCGCCCGGTGTGAGCGTCTTCGGCACGCTTGAGTTCAACGCCATCGGCGCCGGCGAGCTGGCCAATTCACGCACGACGGTGACGGTGCGCGCACCGTCCGGGGCGTCCGGTGCCTCCTCCATTTTGCAGAAGGGTTTGACATGGTCAGTTCTCGTCGTCCGCTAGGCCGCGCCGCGGCAGGCGTGGGCGGTGCGCCATGACGGCCGCCGCCGCGCCGCGCTTGCGCCTGACCGTGCAGGGCGTGGACGGGCGCGCCCACACGCTGGAGTTCAGCGATGTTGGCGAGGCCGAGGCGCTGCGCCGCGCGGCCGCGCGCGGCCTGCGCGTGCTGGCGCTCGAGGCCGTCGTGGCCTGTGGTGGCGGCGCGCGCGCCGCGCCGACGCGCTTTCCGCTGGTGTTGTTCAGCCAGGAACTGCTGGCCCTGCTTGAGGCCGGCCTGAATCTGGCCGAGGCCCTGTCGACCCTGCACAGCAAGGAGCGCCACGCCGGCGTGCGCGCCGTGCTGGCGGCCGTGCTGCAGGCGCTGCGCGAGGGGCGCAACTTCTCCGACGTGCTGGCGCAGGCGCCGCAGCACTTCCCCGACGTCTACGTGGCCACCGTGCGCGCCTCCGAGCGCAGCGGCGACCTGGCGCAGGCGCTGACGCGCTACATCGCCTACCAAGTGCAGTTCGAGGGTCTGCGCAAGAAGCTGGTGTCGGCGGCGATCTACCCGGCCATGCTGCTGCTGGTCGGAGGCTTCGTCACGCTGTTCCTGCTCGGCTACGTGGTGCCGCGCTTCGCGGTGGTGTACGAGTCGTCCGGGCGCGAGCTGCCGTGGTTGTCGGCCATGCTGCTGGCGTTCGGCAAACTCGTCGATAAAAATTGGCATGCAGCGGCGGCGGCCCTGCTGGCGCCGGCGGCCGCGCTGGCCTGGGGCGTCGGCCGGGCCGGCGGCCGCGCTTGGCTGGCGGCCAGGGTGCTGGGCCTGCCCTGGCTGGCGCAGCGGGCCGACGCGTTCCGCCTGGCGCGCTTCTACCGCGCGCTTAGCCTGCTGCTGGCCTCGGGCATCGCGCTGCCGCGGGCGATGGGCATGGTGGGCGGCCTACTGGGGCCGCGCCAGCAGGCCGCGCTGGCGTCGTGCCGCCTGGCGCTGGAGCAGGGCCGGAGCTTGTCGGCGGCGCTGGTCGACGCCGGCCTGGCCAGCGCGGTGGCCGAGTCGCTGGTCAAGGTGGGCGAGCGTTCCGGCCAGATGGCCGACATGCTTGAGCGCACCGCGCGCTTCGCCGACGACGAGTTTTCGCGCTGGGTCGACTGGGCCTCGCGCCTGCTCGAGCCGGTGTTGATGGTGCTCATCGGCATAGTGGTCGGCACCGTGGTGGTGTTGATGTACATGCCGATTTTCGAGCTGGCCGGGAGCGTGCAATGAGCGCGGCGGCGTTGCCGTGTCCGCTGACGGCGGCGCTGATGGCGCAGGCCCGCGCGCTCTGCGCCAGCGACAACGTGGCGCTGCTGGCGGCGCTGCAGCAGGTCAGCGGCTGGCCGGCCGCCGCCCTGATGCAGGTGCTCGGCGCGCGCTGCGGCTATCCGGTGCTGGCGATGGCCGCGCTGCAGGCGCTGCGGCCCGACTTCGACGCGCTCGGCTACGCCGACTGCGTGCAGCGCGGCCTGCTGCTGGCGCGCGGCGGCGACGGCGCCGCCCATCTGGTGCTGTCCGACCCGTTCGACGGCGCGGCCGAGGACTGGGCGCTGCGGCGCTGCGGCGCCGCCGCGCCGCGCGTGGCGCTGGCCCACCCGGAGGACGTGCAGGCCTACCTGCTGCAGTCCGAGCAGCAGTTGCGCGCCATGGACGGCTGCGCGCCCGGCCCGGCCGGGCGTAACGACGAGGAGGTCGCAGCCGTGATCACGCTGGCCAGCATCAACGACGACGCCAGCGCCGTCGTCAAGCTGGTCAATTCGACCCTCTACGACGCGCTCAAGCTGCAGGCCAGCGATATCCACCTCGAGTGCGACGCCGGCTGCCTGCACGTGTTGTACCGCATCGACGGCGTGCTGGTGCCGATCACTCAGGTGCAGGGGCAGGACACGGCCGAGCAGGTGGTGTCGCGCATCAAGGTGATGGCCGAGCTCGACATCGCCGAGCGCCGCGTGCCGCAGGACGGCCGTTTCAAGGTGCGCGTGAACGGGCGCGACATCGACTTCCGCGTCTCGGTGATGCCGAATATCTTCGGCGAGGACGCGGTGCTGCGCCTGCTGGACCGGCAGTCGTTGGGCGAGCGGGCCGAGGCGCTGCGGCTGGAGCACCTGGGCCTGGACGGCCGGGCGATCGGCGCGATCCGCCGGCTGGCCGGCAAGCCGCACGGCATGCTGCTGGTGACCGGCCCGACGGGCTCGGGCAAGACCACCACGCTGTACGCGGCCATCACCGAGATCCACACCGGGCGCGACAAGATCGTCACCATCGAGGATCCGGTCGAGTACCGCCTGCCGCGGGTGCTGCAAATCCCCGTCAACGAGAAGAAGGGCTTGACGTTCGCGCGCGGGCTGCGCTCGATCCTGCGGCACGACCCGGACAAAATCATGGTCGGCGAGATCCGCGACGACGAGACGGCGCAGATCGCGGTGCAGGCGGCGCTGACCGGCCACCTGGTGTTTACCACGGTGCACGCCAACAACGTGTTCGACGTGCTGGGGCGCTTCCTGCACATGGGCGTGGATGCCTACAGTTTCGCGGCGGCGCTCAACGGCATCGTCGCCCAGCGCCTGCTGCGCATCAATTGCCCGCACTGCGCGGTGGCGCTCGAGCCCGACGCGCAACTGCTCGAGGCGGCCGGCCTGTCGGCGGCCCAGGTCGCCGGCTGGACCTTCAAGGCTGGGCGCGGCTGCGGCCACTGCCGCGGCGCCGGCTACAAGGGCCGCAAGGCGGTGGCGGAAGTGCTGTTGCTCGACGACGCGTTGCGCGAGATGATCGTCGCGCAGGCGCCGATCTCGCAGCTCAAGGAGCGCGCCGCGCTGGCCGGCATGGAACCGCTGCGTGCCGTCGCGTGGCGCGCGGTGGCGCGCGGCGACACCACCCTCGAGGAGCTGGCCCGTGTGGCCGGGTAGGGTGGGCCGGCGCGCCACGCTGCTGCTGTTCGTCGGCGCGCGCGGCGTCGAATGCGGCGTGCTGGACGGCGCCGGCGCCACCGCGCAATGGCGCCGCGACAGCCTGCTGCGGGTCGACATCGAGGCCGCCGGCGGCGTCGAGGCGGCGCTGCAGACGCTCGCCGAGGCGGCGCTGCAATTGCCGGCCCGGGCCGGCGCCGCCGCGCCGCGCCAGCTGCGCGTGGTGCTGGCCGAGCGCTGGCTGGCTGTCGCCGGGGCGCCATGGAACCGGTACGCGCGCCGGCGCGACGGCGCGCTGACCTATGCCCGGGTTCAGCTGGCGCTGGCCGGCTTCGAAGTCGGCGCCGACGCCACCTTCAGGCTGGACGACGCGCCCTTCGGCGCGCCCCGGTTGGCGCTGGCCTATCCGGCGCCCCTGCTGTACGCGCTCGGGCAACTGGCGGGGCGCCTCGGCGTGCACCTGGCGTCGGTTTTGCCGCTGTCGGTGGCGGCCTGGGAGGTGGCGCGGCGGCCGGGCCCGGCGCGCCCGCGCGCGCTGCTGCTGCTCGACGGCGGTGCCCTGGTGCTGGCGCGCGGCGCCGGCGCTGGCCGGCACCACCTCGGCGAGGTGACGCTGCGCACGGGAGAGGACGCGCGCGCAGCGCAGCCACAGCGCCTGCGCGACGCATGGCGGCGCGCTTGCCTGCGCGATCCGCAACTGGCCGCGGTGGCCGAGGTCGGCGTATTCGAGCTGGCGCAGGAAGGCGATGCGGCCGCGCGCGCCGGGGCGCCGTTTGCGGCGCTGGCGCTGCCGCCGCGCGGGGCGCCGGAAGGCGCCCCGCCGGGCTTGCGGCTGGCGGCGCGCGCCTGCCG
>NZ_JBNYXZ010000039.1:0-7380 GCF_051380935.1 Janthinobacterium algoris
ACAACTTTGCGCCGATGATAGTGCTGCAACCAGTGTGAAAGTAGGTTATCGTCAGGCTTGTTATTCGTAGTAGAGAAAAACCCCGCCAGCAATGGTGGGGTTTTTTTTCGTCTGATGGTTTCGTTTGATGCGGCGAAATTCACCCTACAATGGCGGTATGCGCATTCTGATCATTGAAGACAACCCCGATATTCTCGCCAATCTCTACGCTTATCTGGAGCCGAAGGGCCATGTGCTCGATTCGGCCATGAATGGTTATGCCGGCCTGGCCTTGCTGGCCCAGCATGATTACGATGTGCTGGTGCTCGATGTCATGCTACCCGGCCTGACGGGCCTGGAGCTGTGTCGGAAGCTGCGCGCTGAATTAAAAAATAGCACGCCAGTGCTGATGCTGACGGCGCGCGATACCCTGCAAGACAAGGTCGCCGGTTTTGATAGTGGCGCCGATGATTATTTGGTCAAGCCATTCTCGCTACTGGAATTGGAAATCCGCCTGAAAGCCTTGCTGCGCCGCGCGCGCGGGCAAACGACGGCCGCCGCCGTGCTGGCGGTGGGCGAGCTGCGTTTTGATACTGAAAAATTCGAAGTCCGGCGCGCCGGCCAAGCATTGATTTTGACCAAGACCGGTTACATTATCCTGAAATGCCTGATGAGCGAAGCGCCCAAGCTGGTGCCGCGCGAGATGCTCGAGCATGAAGTCTGGGGCGATGACCGGCCTGACAGCGATGCCCTGCGCACGCATATCCATGCGCTGCGGCAAGTGCTCGACAAACCATATGCCTTTCCCATGCTGCGCACCATTCCTGGCATCGGCTATAAATTACTGAGTAGCGATGCGCCCATTTAAATCGTTGAAGCGGCGCATCATCGTCGCCTACCTGCTGTTCGCCGCGGTGGCGAGCGTCTTTTTTGCCATTATCGCCGCCATCGCCGTCGAGGGCATCGAAGTACGCCTGGTTGACGAGCGCCTGAAAGAAGTGGCGGCCTGGGCTTCACCCAGGCATGCGGCCGGTTTGTCTGTCGAGATGCCGGCCGGTTTGAGCTTTCATCACGCCGAGGAGACCCCGCTGCCCTTGCGTGGCCTGGCACCCGGCATGCACGAGAAAACCGTCGACGGCGTCGATTTGCACGTGCTGGTCGGCAGCGATGTGCATGGCGAATTCGTTGTCATCGATCATGCCACTGAATATGAAAAGATCGAGTTGGTGGTGTACAGCATGTTTGCGCTTGGCTTTATCGGTTTCCTGATTTGTGCTTCGCTGCTGGGCGCCTTCATCGCCAATCGCTTGATCACGCCGATCATGTCGTTGACGCAGGCCGTCAAGGCCGGCCAGGCGGCCCTGCCACTGCAGGACAGTGCCGATGAATTGGGAATACTGGCGCGCGCTTTTGCTGCACGTACGACGGAGTTGACCGAAGTTCTTGACCGAGAGCGCTTTTTTACGGGCGATGTCAGCCATGAGCTGCGCACGCCGCTGACCGTGATCACGGGGGCGGCGGAAATTCTGATGGAGCAAGGCGCACATGAACCGCTGGTGCGCTCCGCCTCCGAGCGTATCTATCGGGCTGCGCGTGAGGCGAGCGATTCCGTGACGGTGCTGCTGCGCCTGGCACGCGCCCCCGAGTTGCTGGAGTGCGCGTCACTCTCCTTGGCGGAACTGGCTCGCCAGGAATGCCTGCGCTGTCAATCGTATACGGCCGGAAAGCCGCTTACTCTCGTGTTTGCGGGCGGCGAAGATTTTCTGGTCAACGCCCCGCGTGAATTGCTGGCGGCCGCCATTGGCAACCTGGTGCGCAACGCCTGCCAGTACACCTTGCAGGGTGAAGTGATCGTGCGCCTGGCCGGACGTGGGCTGATCGTTGAGGACACGGGGCCAGGTTTGCCGGAAGCGGCGCGCGCGCGCCTCTTGCATCAACCCATACCGGCCAATCTGGGCGGCTCATCCGGCACAGGCTTGGGGCTGGGTTTGGTTCAGCGCATCTGCCTGTATCTGGGCGCGGAGCTGGCGTTCAATGTTCGCCCCGCTGGTGGCACCATGCTGCGGATTGATTTCATTTAAGCCGGCTTTTTGCGAGCACTTAACGAAAACTTAACGTCCTGTTGACGCGTAATTCATGCTGATACTTGTAAGCTGATTCTGGAAACGCGTATTGCATCGTCCGTGTTGTGCACAGCGGGCAGCGTCATGTTCTCTTCATATTGACACTGTACGATGACTTCCATGGTTGCCGTCCTGTGCGGCCTCTCCCTTTCATCTCTTCAAGTAATGTGTGCACCCATGCTGGCCAAGCTTAAACTCGTTAAAACTCCCAAAGGCATCGATAGCGTTCTGATGCTATCGGCCATGCTGATCCTCTGGATCGGCAATTACAGCAATCTCGACCTGGCGCTCGCCGACAGCATGTTCGACGGGGCACGTGGGCAATTTGCCGGTGCTGACAGCGCGTTGGCGGGCAGTTTTCAGTTTGGCATGACCTTGCTTGGTGCCGCCGTGATCGGCTTGGCCGTCTGGGATACCTTGCGCCCGTTGGACTGGCTTGCATCACGCCGCAGTGCCTTGCGTGTCGTGGCCTTGTCGGTCGTCTTCGTGCCGCCAAGCATCTATTTGCTCTCATCCTTCAGCGATGTGCCCTGTCCTACGGATTTGCTGCGCTATGGCGGACTGGAACCGTATGCGCGGATGCTGGAAACATTGCCCGCCAGTGCGTCTGCCATGGCTTGCCTGCCCGCCACCCAGGCGAACACTGCCTGGTGGATGCTAGCCTTGCCATTGTTCTGTCTGCCGGCACGGCCACGCACGGCGCTTCTGCTCGCCGGTGTCATGCTGCTGTGCGGTTTGTCTGCAGGCTGGCAGCAACAGTTGCAAGGTACGCAATTTTTCACGCATACGTTGTGGTCTGCCTGGATCGCCTCTTTCCTGATATATCTGCTGCATAACTTGTTCCGGACCGAGGACGCGTTGGCCTGAAATACAAAAGTACGTCACAATCTGCCTGTCAAGTTGTCGGTTCATATAAAAACAGGAGCGCCATGAACGAGCAGATTGCGAGAGAAGTGGTATTGGTCCGGGCTATCGAAACGGCCGACCAGAAAAAAGAAGTCCTCAGCGAGGATGACCGCATGTATGCCAGCCGCAGTGCGCGTGAGCTTGCGCAATGGCAAGCTTCGGGCAAGCAGGCCGAAGTCACGGGGGACGACTTCCTGCAGCAGCGCTCCGAGCTGATCATCAAGCGCATCACTGAGCGCATACCCGCCTTCGCGGCCTTCGCGAAGCGGCGCAGCGGCATGAGGACCCTGGCGCTGACCTTGCCATTGCTGGCCCTGCTGCTGGGGGCCGGGCTCGACCGCATCACCGATCCGCATCGCGTCGACCTGCTGTCGGCGCCCTTGCTGCTGATCATCGCCTGGAATGTACTGGTTTACCTGGGTTTGCTGATCTGGCTATGCATCCCCTCGCACTCTCTCGGCTGGCCGAAAGCGGGGCTGGTGCGCCACCTGAGCGTGGGCCGCCTGGCCTTGCCGCGCAAACTGCCGCATGCCTTGTCCTCGGGCTTGCTCAGTTTCATGGGGGAATGGGCGCACCTGAGCGCCAAGCTGACGGCCGCGCGCCTGGGCCGTACCATCCACCTGAGCGCCGCCATGTTTGCTATCGGCGCCGTCGCCTCGCTGTATGCGCGGGGCTTCCTGTCGCAATACGCGGCTGGCTGGGAGAGCACCTTTCTGAATGCCAGCCAAGTGCACAGCCTGCTGTCGACTTTGTTCGCACCGGCCATCGCCCTGTTTCATTTGCAAGGTTTTTCGCTGGCGGAAATCGAAGCGCTGCGTTTTCCGCAAACGACGACCGTGGAAGGCGGCGCGCGCTGGGTGCATTTGTATGCGGTAACGATTTTCCTGCTGGTGGTCGTTCCTCGCCTGATCCTGGCCCTGGTCAACAATTGGCGCGCCGCGCGCCTGGCAAAGCACTTTCCGCTGGATCTCGATCAACCGTACTTCCGCAAGCTCAATGAAAGCATCGGCGTGGCCACGGGCGGCATGCTGCGTGTCTTGCCATACAGCTTTACTGTCGATGAGGCGCGCCACAAAGGCTTGGGCCAGCTGTCCATCATGCTGTTTGGCGAGCAGGGACGCATGATGCTGCGTCCATCGACGTCGTATGGCGAAGAGCCGCAGGAGGTCTTGCGCGGCACCGACTTGAATGATCCGCAAGTCAATATCACGGCCGTGCTGTTCAATCTGACGGCGACGCCGGAGAAGGAAAATCACGGCGCCTTCCTCGATTACCTGGTGCAATCGTCGGCACGCGGTATCGCCGTCCTGATCGATGAGTCCAGCTATCTGGAGCGTGCTGGCGAGCAGGTGGATAATGCCACCCGTTTGGCGGAAAGAGTCGCCTTGTGGCAACAGTTTTGCCTGTTCCATCAAACCCCGGCCACCCTGGTCAATTTGCTTAATCCTGCCTTGCACCCGCTCGATGCCGGTGTCGGCTTGAAAGTATCGGCAGCAGCATGAGTGTGAATGTGAATAAAGATGTTCAGGATGATGCGGTGCAGATTCAGTTTGCGCTGATTTCGCATACGAATAATGGCAAGACCACCCTGGCGCGCACCCTGGTGGGCGTGGATATCGGCGAAGTGCGCGACGCCGCTCACGTCACCGTGTTTGCGGAATCGCATACCTTGCTGGCGACGCCACAGGGCGATGCCTTGCAACTGTGGGATACGCCCGGCTTTGGCGATTCCGTGCGCCTGCTCAAGCGCCTGGGGCAGTCCGGCAATCCCATCGGCTGGTTCCTGCGCGAAGTGCTGGACCGTTATCGCGATCGCCCGTTCTGGCTGAGCCAGCAAGCGCTGCGCACGGCCAAGGACGCAGCCGATGTGGTGCTGTATTTGGTGAATTCCTCGGAGCATCCCAGGGATGCGGGTTACTTGCCGGCGGAAATGAAAATCCTCGAATGGCTGGATAAGCCGGTGGTGGTCTTGCTCAATCAGATGGGGCCGCCACGTCCGGGCAATGAGGAACACGGCGAGCAGGCGCGCTGGCGCGAGCATTTGCAGCAGTATCCCATCGTGCGCGACGTTTTGGCGCTCGATGCCTTTGCCCGCTGCTGGGTACATGAGCGCGTGTTTTACGAAGCCGTGGGTAAGTTGTTGCCGCAGTCGCAGCAAGCTGGTTATGCGCGTTTGTTTGCTACCTGGCGAGCGCAGAATACGGCGCGTTTCCAGCAGGCCATGCACTTGCTGGCCACGCAGCTGGCGGTGGCAGCCCAGGATCTCGAAGCCATCGAGCCCGTCTCCAAGGGCTTGCTGAAATCGGCTTTGCAGGTCGTAGGCATAGGCAAAAATGCACAGCAGCAACGGCAGGAAAAGGCGATGGCCAGCCTGGTGGCGCGGCTCAATACGCACAGCGGTGTCACCACGCGTGAACTGTTGATCTTGCACAAACTCGACCCTACCGATGCGCATAAGATCAATGCGCGGTTGCGCGATAATTTCGCCGTGCGCGCGCCGATCGACAAGGCGCAAGCGGGGCTATTGGGCGCCATGATTTCCGGTGCTGCGACGGGCTTGTCGGCCGACCTGATTTCCGGCGGCCTGACCCTGGGCACGGGCGCCTTGCTTGGCGGCGTGGTCGGGGCACTGACGTTTGCGGGTGCAGCCTGGGGTTTTAATTCCGGCACGGACCGGAACGAGCCCACCATGCAATTTACGGATGCCTTCCTGCGTACCTTGGTCGTGGCGGGCGTGTTGCGTTATTTGGCGGTGGCGCACTTTGGCCGTGGCCGCGGCAACTTTGTGGAAGGCGAGGCACCAGCATTTTGGCAAGATGAGGTCGAGCAGGCGGTAGCGCGCCATGAGGGTGCATTGGATGAGTTGTGGAAAGAGGTGCGCCGCGAGAAGTCCCATGAACTGGCGGCCGAACGTGTGCAGCCCATCATCACGGCGATCACTGCCGATGTGCTGGCGCGTCTGTACTCGGACGTGGCGCAGCAGATGTAAATACGGGCTTCCATCGTCTATTTCCAACAGGGTTTCCAATGAACACACATAAAGTCGCGGTCATCGCTGGTGACGGCATCGGCAATGAAGTTATGCCGGAGGGCTTGCGTGTGATTGAAGCGGCCGCCCGCCGTTTCAATATCGACCTGCAGTTCACGACGATGGCATGGGCCAATTGCGACTACTACCTCGAGCATGGTCAAATGATGCCCTCTGACTGGTTTGCCCAACTCAGGGATTTCGACGCCATCTATTTTGGTGCCGTGGGCTGGCCAGACAAGGTGCCTGACCACATCTCCTTATGGGGTTCCTTACTAAAATTTCGGCGTGAGTTTGATGCATACGTCAACTTGCGTCCCGTGCGCTTGATGCCCGGCGTACCTTGCCCGCTAGCAAATAAAAAGCCTGGCGATATCGACTTTTATGTGGTGCGTGAAAATACGGAAGGAGAATATTCGTCCGTTGGCGGGCGCATGTTCGAAGGGACGGAACGCGAGACGGTGCTGCAGGAATCCGTGTTTACGCGCAAGGGCGTCGACCGCATCCTGAAGTATGCGTTTGAGCTGGCGCAAAGCCGACCTAAAAAACACCTGACATCGGCCACCAAGTCGAATGGCATTGCCATCAGCATGCCGTATTGGGATGAGCGGGTGGAAGCGATGGGCCCGAGCTTTCCCGATGTCCGCTGGGATAAATATCATATCGACATCCTGGCGGCCCGCTTTGTATTGAGTCCCGAGCGCTTTGACGTGGTGGTGGCTTCGAATCTGTTTGGCGACATCCTGTCCGACCTGGGCCCGGCCTGTACGGGCACGATTGCCATCGCGCCTTCGGCCAATATCAATCCGGAGCGCACCTTCCCTTCCGTGTTTGAGCCGGTACACGGTTCCGCCCCCGATATCTACGGCCAGAATATCGCTAACCCGATCGGCATGATCTGGTCGGGCGCCATGATGCTGGACTTCCTCGGTAATGGCGACGCCAATTACACGGCGGCGCATGACGCGATTGTGCGCGCCATTGAGCAGGTACTCGAGCATGGGCCACGTACACCCGACATGGGCGGCAACGCCAGTACGACCGATGTAGGCATGGCGGTGGCCGAATTGCTGAAATAAAGCTTGCCGCCCATGGGCGGCTTTGCTATAGTTCGCCTCCCCAATGAGGCGCACTAGTTTGCGGCACAAAAGGGACAGTCTTCCGGGGCTGGGCAGTAAAAGAAGGAGTTGACGATTGTGCTGAAATGCTTCATACTCTTCCTTCTTAGCAGCTGACAAACACAACGCTTTGTCGATAGCGCGAGAGTAGTAAATAAGCAGTACCGAATACCGTTCTTTAACAATTAACAGTCGATAAGTGTGGGCATTTGATGTAAGTGCAGCA
>NZ_JBNYXZ010000040.1:0-4775 GCF_051380935.1 Janthinobacterium algoris
GATAGGCTGTGCCTCGAACCTGAGTCCGGGGGACTCAGGTTTGTGCCGGTAGCCCCCCGCCGCGGTAGCGGTGCGCGTAAGCGCAGGGGCGGTATCCCGGCACAGCACCTAGCCAGCTATAGACCGTCGCGTTTTTATGTTCTAAGTGTGCGCGCAGCGCTATATTTTTCGCTTGCGGAAAATCTATTGTTGGGGTTGAGGGGGCCAGCAAGCGCGTAGCGCGAAGCCCCCCCTCCGGGGGGCCATTTTTTTTGCTACGCGGCGCAGCCGTTTGCGCATGAGGATTGGTGGGTCGGGAAGTTATCCACTGTGTTTTTGGTATTCTATAAGAAGTATTATCAGAAAAACTACAAGAAAAATCCTATCGGATTTTTCTATAAGTATACACAAGGGTAAAAGCACGAGGATAACTCATGTATCTATAGGGCAAATGCACGAAGTGAAGAGGGGTAAAAGCACGAACAAAGGTAGGGTAGAAGCATGAAAACTTAACGGTAAAAGCACGAGGACAACTACCTGAGTTCACAGGGTTATCAACAAACAAAAATTAAGGATCAAAGTATGATCAAATGTGTCTTTAAATGTATTTTTTTCATATAAAATATATTTAAAGAAATATTTATTTACATGGAACAACAAATTATCACTTAATTTTTAGGTAAAAAATTAGTGACAAATATTTCCACATGGAAAATAAAGGGTAGAAGCACGATAGAAAATATATCCAAATGAAAAATAGTTGGCTATTACTTAAAGCTAGTATGACCTAGCTTACCAAATATGCAAAGTCTGTCGCAACAGTTCTACAGTCAAATAGTTTCTTAGCGTACTGGCCAACACCGTGGATCTGTTTTGTGATTGTCGTCCTGGACGAGCCCGGACCGGGCGCGTGGCCACCGGCCTGGCCGTCATCGAGCGCAGCGCTCGATCGCCAGCTGCAGCACGTCGCCGCTGCCGGCGCCCACGGCGCTGGCCAGCTGGTCGACGGCGCTACCCGGTTTGTGAATGTGGGCGCTGCGCCCTGCAGGTTGACACGTTCCCTCGCCTCGATGCGCCGCGGCCACCTGCAGCTGCTGGACGTGCCAGCGGCGCCGACCTGGTGCACGCTCTCGCGCACCGGCCAGCTGGCCAGCACCGGGGATCTGTTTGTGAATTTGCCGTGTGCGACGCAGGACCGGGCGCGTGGCCACCGGCCTGGCCGTCATCGAGCGCAGCGTTCGATCGCCAGCTGCAGCACGCCGCCGCTGCCGGCGCCCACGGCGCGGGCCAGCTGGTCGACGGCGCCACCCGATTTGCGAATGCGGCCACCTGCAGCTGCTGGACGTGCCTGCGGCGCCGACCTGGTGCGCGCTCTCGCGCACCGGCCAGCTGGCCAGCAACGGGGATCTGTTTTGTGAATGTCGCCCTGGGCGGGCGCGTGGCCACCGGCCTGGCCGTCATCGAGCGCAGCGCTTGATCGCCGCTGCAGCACGCCGCCGCTGCCGGCGCCCACGGCGCTGGCCAGCTGGTCGACGGCGCCACCCGATTTGCGAATGCGGCCACCTGCAGCTGCTGGACGTGCCAGCGGCGCCGACCTGGTGCGCGTCCTCGCGCACCGACCAGCTGGCCAGCAACGGGGATCTGTTTTGTGAATGTCGCCCTGGGCGGGCGCGTGGCCACCGGCCTGGCCGTCATCGAGCGCAGCGCTCGATCGCCAGCTGCAGCACGTCGCCGCTGCCGGCGCCCACGGCGCTGGCCAGCTGGTCGACGGCGCCACCTGCGTTTGTGAATGTGGGCGCTGCGCGCCGGGGTAAAAGCGTCAAGCTGCGCTGTGCTGGGGGAAATCGGGGGCGGTGGCGACCCCTCGGCCTGCAAAACCGGTTTTTCTAAGCCTACCGATACGTCACCTGGATAGGCTGTGCCTCGAACCTGAGTCCGGGGGACTCAGGTTTGTGCCGGTAGCCCCCCGCCGCGGTAGCGGTGCGCGTAAGCGCAGGGGCGGTATCCCGGCACAGCACCTAGCCAGCTATAGACCGTCGCGTTTTTATGTTCTAAGTGTGCGCGAAGCGCTATATTTTCCGCTTGCGGAAAATCTATTGTTGGGGTTGAGGGGGCCAGCAAGCGCGTAGCGCGAAGCCCCCCCTCCGGGGGGCCATTTTTTTTGCTACGCGGCGCAGCTGTTTGCGCATGAAGATTGGTGGGTCGGGAAGTTATCCACTGTTTTTTTGGCATTCTATAAGAAATGTTATCAGAATGACTACAAGAAAAATCCTACCGGATTTTTCTATAAGTATATACAAGGGTAAAAGCACGAGGATAACGCCCCTTTAAAAGGGTAGAAGCACGAACAGAGGAAGGGTAAAAGCACGAACAGAGGGAGGGTAGAAGCACGAACAGTGGAAGGGTAGAAGCACGAGGATAACTCCCTTAATCCACAAACTTATCAACGACGAAATATATAGGGTAAATGCACGATACTGGATGACATGCTTGCTTTCGACGTTGTTTTGCAAATTTTCCATGTGCAACGCAGGACCGGCCTGGCCGTCATCGAGCGGGGCTCGATCACGGGGTTTGAGGTGCAGTGGAACGTAAAACACGGTTAAGCCATTTGGGCCAGTCCTCGCAACGGCGGGCAAGATGGACATAAGCATGCTTGGCGCGGTTTTTGAATTCGAACGCGACCTATTGATCGAGCGCACCAAGGCCAGTATCGTACGCTCACGCGCCGAAGGGACGGCGTTGGGTCGTCCGTCAGCGCTGACAAAAGTGCAGTAAGGCGATGCAGTGGGCCATCTCGCGGCCGGGAGTCTATCGCCAAGGTGGCCCTGATTTTGGCACGACGCGTCAGCCATCATGCGGATACGGGCCAGACATGTTTCAGTGAGTGCAACCAAGTCCTGACATTTGAGCAGCTGCCCTCTGACAATCACAGCTATCGCGTCGGCATCTATGAACTCAATCTTGACCGGCCAGGCCCTTAACCCAATTGTACGTTCCGTTGAACCTTAAATCCCAATGCGGCCGCTGCGCGCCGGGGGCGCTCTGGCGCCACCAGCGCCCGCCTGCGCCGCCCCGCCCTGCAGGTGGACACTTTCCACCGCCTCGATGCGCCGCGCCCGCCTGCAGCTGCTGGACGCGCCAGCGGCGCCGACCTGGTGCGCGTTCTCGCGCACCGTGTTAGCCCAAAGTAGTAATGTCCCCTTCGTGCAAAGTAGTAATGTCCCCTTTTGGGATAAACGGGCACGAAATCATGGTGACGCAGATGAGCGACAAGGAAGTGCTGAGATCCCAGCTGATGGCGCAACTGGTTGAAGGCATGCTGAGCCAGCAAGAGGCCTCTGAGCGGCTCGGCGTGAGCGTACGCCAGATCAAACGACTTAAGCGTCGCTACGTTGTTGCAGGCTCTGCGGGCCTGGTGAGCGCGAAGCGCGGCCAACCGTCGAAGCGGCGCATCAATGCCGCGTTGCTGACCCAAGCCATGGCACTGGTTGGCGCACACTATTCCGACTTTGGTCCGACGTTAGCAGCGGAGAAGTTGCGCGAAGTACATGGCGTGACGCTTTCGGTCGAAACCGTACGCCAGCAGATGCTGCTGCATGGCTACTGGAAGGCACGTCGCACGACGGCGATCAGATCCCACCCGATGCGCGAGCGACGCCTACGGCGCGGAGAGCTCATCCAGATCGATGGTTCGCCCCATGATTGGTTTGAGGGGCGCGCCGCGCGCTGTAGTCTGCTGGTGTTCATTGACGATGCCACCGGCGAATTGACGCACCTGCAATTTGTCGATACAGAAACCACGCTGGGCTACATGGCGGCCTTGCAGCGCCACATTGAGCTGCATGGACTGCCCGCAGCGCTGTACAGCGACCGCCATAGCGTCTTCAGAGTCAATCAGAAGGAGCCCGCCGCCGAGGCGCAAACGCAGTTCGCGCGTGCGCTCAAGGAACTTGGCGTGGAAGGCATCCAAGCCAACAGCCCGCAGGCCAAGGGGCGCGTCGAGCGTGCCAACCAGACCCTGCAGGACAGGCTGGTCAAGGAAATGCGTCTTCAGGGCATTAGTGGCCAGCAGGCCGCCAACGCCTGGTTGCCGACCTATATCGCCGACTTCAATCGGCGCTTCGCGGTGCCGCCCGTCGCCGCACGCGACGCGCATGTGCCCTACTTGGGCAAGCCGGAGCAACTGCGCCGTATCCTGTCGGTGCAAGATACCAGGAAGCTGTCGAAAAATCTGAGTTGCCAGCATGAAGGCATCCTGCTTCAAGTCAGAACGGTCAGCTCAGGGCTGTCCATGCGTGGAGCCGCTGTCATGGTGCACCGCCATCATGACGGCGCGACGGAATTGCGCTGGCAGGGCCGTACGCTAGCCTTTGATACCTTGGCGCAATCAACGGGGCCGAGCAATCAATGCGCCCCCGTCGACGGCAAGCAGGTCAACGATCTGGTCGACTACATCATCGAATCACGCGCCCGGGTGGCGCCAGAAATAGGTCACCCTTGGAAAAAGCGCATGCCAACACTCGACGCCATGGGAAAACCACCCCAGGCAAGGTTCTGAATGAGAACAAATCCATCCATTTCGCTGAACCCAGGGGACATTTCTACTTGGGACAAAAGGGGACATTTCTATTTAGCGTTGACACGTTCTCGCGCACCGGCCAGCCGGCCAGCACCGTGGATCTGTTTTGTGAATGTCGCCCTGGGCGGGCGCGTGGCCACCGGCCTGGCCGTCATCGAGCGCAGCGCTCGATCGCCAGCTGCAGCACGTCGCCGCTGCCGGCGCCCACGGCGCG
>NZ_JBNYXZ010000041.1:0-4059 GCF_051380935.1 Janthinobacterium algoris
CTGAGAAAGTCGCGGAATATCTGCTGGTGTCATGCGGTGGCCGGATCACTCACGAACTGCCTCGTTGAAGGTAGCAGTCGCTGCGTGAATGAGCGACGTTTTTACACAGTCTGGGCCCAAAGCTGAAGCTCATTTGACGCACATTCCCGCAGGAGCGACATGGCCGGCTTTCTTGCTCCTTTTCTCATCGCCTGCGCTATCCAACATATTCTCCAATATTTCTTCATCTATACGATCGATATCAACTGCATCATCCCAATTTTGATCATAAGGTATTTCAGCAATATACAAATCGAGACCAATTTCATGAAATCCATGGATTATTGCTCTAATTTCCTTGTCCCTGGTGGCGTGATCATTAAGGAATAATTCAGTAGAATAAAATATTCCCTTTTCTCCCATCGAAATCTTTTCTTTTGCCACCCAAAGCGGCAACCCCGTTACCTTATGAATCAATTTCACAGCATCCAAATTATTACTTGGGATTGCAAGCGATATAGATATCTTTGGCATTAATTCTTCCTTAATAAACTAAGTGGGCATTCAACGCGGGTGACAGGGTTAGCGATCGAAAAACGACCACTTTCTCCCCGCAGGGACATTTTGCTCTGGCGTACACGTTTCAGCGACTGGAGGCCAAATTGTCGTGTAGTTTCCGAGTACCTCCAGGCAAATTAGACGTAAGCGTCTTCCCAGTGCCGTCTGGACGGCCTGAACCGCGTCATTTATGATCGACTTTTATCACAGTATTTGTGCCCACAATTTTCTATTT
Organism: Janthinobacterium algoris; assembly: GCF_051380935.1. NCBI lineage: Bacteria > Pseudomonadati > Pseudomonadota > Betaproteobacteria > Burkholderiales > Oxalobacteraceae > Janthinobacterium > Janthinobacterium algoris. The sequence goes on from NZ_JBNYXZ010000041.1 coordinate 773, forward strand.
TAGACACAAATTCTCAAACGATCATTTCCACGAATAAACGCGCCTACTATCGCCAGCATCCCTTGGAGTTCAAACGCGCATGGGTGGCGCTGTCGCTGCTACCGGGCGCCTCGGTAGCTCGCACCGCCCGCGAACACGGTTTCAATGCCAACCAGGTGTTCAGCTGACCCCGTCTTTACGAGCAAGGGCACCTCGGCGTACCCGCGTTAATGCGTGACGATGTGATCGCTCGGCGGGGCGTGACCAGCGTAAAGCTGCTCGCCCCCATAGTTCCAGAGAGGGGACGGTCGAAGCGTCGAAGTAGGCGGCGTGCCCGTCTCTTACTAAGGCCGTATCAAATCCGGTCAGCGTGCAGCTACTGCAGATTAGGACGATGTACCAAAGGCCAATTAACTTGACCTTGTTGTCGAACAGTGATTATCCCCTGCATGGCAGGGTATTTTCGTACCATCGAAGCGAGTTATCCTTCGTCAAATATCGACATAGCGAGGCAGCAAGTCCTGATCGACCAGACGAATTTCAATGGCATTGGCGATCTTGACGTGCTCAGGATTCTCATCATTGAAAGGCTCGTCGGTGACACTCACGATGATGGTGCCGATCTGCTTGTCTTTACCTTGCTCGTCCATCGCCATCACTGGCACTAAAGCGCGTGCCTCGGGCACCTGTTGGACCGTGAGTATACGCGGCAAGTACAACATCCAGCCAACACCTGGACGATCCTTGAAAACTTGTTTTTCAAAATAATCGTTACGTGCAACTGTGATCAATACCGGCCGCAGCGAACCCGCGATAATGGACAGTAGCTCTTTCACTCTATCTATGCCAAGCCGTTTCGCTCCGACGCCTTTGTAACTGATCTTAAACGACCAAGCGGGCCAGTCACTGTCGCTAAAGCCAAGCGCCATAGTCGCGCCCTCACCCTCTCCGAGTTCCCCATTCCAGGCGCTGAGAAATCGGAATTTCTCGCCCTTGAACTCCGTCTCAAGTACGGCTTCGGCCGCTGTGGTGAGCTCTCCCGAAGCGTCGAAAACCGGATACAGAAACGACTTCTCTTTGGTATCCTGCGACAGAAACCAGTTCTTTCCAAGCGCCTCGGTTTTCTGCAAGAAACGGGCTACCATTGCGATTTTTTTGACGGTAGGTCGGAACGCAATGGATGGGTTCACTGCATCGCGTTTAAATAAAGATTTTATTATCATATTATGGAATGTAAAAAGTGGTAATACCGAGCTCAGTTAACTGAGGGCGCATGTGCTTGTAAGCGAGTGGCGTTTGGAAGTACCATGACAGCGAAGCTGGCGGGTTATCCCTGACAATGTTGGACTGAGCGGCGGCCTGCTTCAATGCCATATTCTCGAATATTTGTTCTTGAAAGTCGTATTTAAACTCACCGTTTGACTTAAAAAACTGGTCATAATCCGCTTTAGCTTCCTGCAACAAGCATAAGCGGGATTGGAAGCCGTCAAAGTCTCGCCCTTCAAATACCCATTCCATGCCGATCAGAAAACCAGTGATGCGGGCTTGATAATCGCGCGCGGCGGGCGACATTCTGTGTTTAACAGCCATAAGCGTACCCTTGTCTGGCGGGCAACGGCATCTTTCCTTGGCTTCGCTTCGCGTCTCGGCACGCGCAATGGGCGTGACGCGGGCGTCTTTTGCCTCTTCTGCCTCTTTTTTGCGTTTGCGCAATGCATCGTCCGTGAGCACGGCTCCTGCTGCGGCGACACCCAAGGCTAACAAAATTTTATCCACGACTGCTCGTATCACCAATGCCGGTAGTGCCCCCACTATTGTTCCCCTTCCAGTTTTTTATCCATTACCGCGATCAGTTCGTCGAACCGCTGTTCTGGCGTGGCGCCGGGTTTGCGCAGATAGGCATCGACCAGCGGGTCGTCATGGATTCCGGGCGCGTCGGCCGCCAGGTACATCAGATGTACGATATGCGGCGTGGACCTGAAACCGATTCGAATGGCGTAGGTGTACGCCGCCAGCATGCGCTCGATCACGGTCGCCCGGCCTGGCTGGCTTGCCATGTCGGCACGCTTGGCCAAAAATTGGTCCGCCACTGCGATGACGAAATCGCTCATGTCGCCCGTCTGCACTGCACGCCATTGCTCCTCGCTAAACGTCAGCATCGCGCCTCCCTATGATTGCCCGCTTGCCATCGAGCAGCAAGTGCCATTCGTGAATATGGCCAAACATCGCCTCCCGCTGTGCCGGCTCAAGTATTTGTGCCAGCTTCACCAACACGCGCGGATCCCAAAAGCGAAGCAGCGCTGCGCGGCCATCCGGCAGCCGTGTTTCCAAGTGTAGTTGCAGCAACTGCGCCAGGCCACCAAGGTCCTGCACGGCGAACAGCCAGGTAACGGAAGGTGTTTCTTGCTCCAGTGTGGACAGGTCTTCAAGAAACGAAGGCGCTGCTCCCGCCACGTCGACCAACCAGGGGCCTGCATGCGCGAGCGCAGCGTCGGGTGTGCCGGTAAATAGCGGGTAGCGCGTCCCATCCTCCGTCATGCGCGTTTGGCGGTGTGTCTCATATTGAACACCGTCGACCACTGCGTATAAGCACAGCGCCGAGTGATGTTGCTGAAGTTGCTTCAGGCGTTCCAGGACGTCAATCAATATTGTCACCCCCTGATAACGGTGGTCGCACCAGCGGCGGCAGCGGACTGCAAGCATTCGAGGCAAATGCCGGAGTCGGTATTTGCGGCGATGTTGCCGGCGGTTTCCATCACGTCATTGTCGTCGACATCAGCCGGGTCGCCCACGCTGGACTGGTCCAACCAGATCGTCGTGATTTGGCCGGAAATCAGTTTTGCACCGCAAGCGGTCGAATCCATGTGACGCGCATAACCATTGCCACTACCGTCCACGACGTCGGTCGGTCCAGATGTGATGGGGAACGTGCCCTTGCATTTGGGGCATACCGTCATGTCGCCGACGCGCGCTATATTCTTGCCATTGATGTCACAGGTAAAATCGGCGCTGATGACCGTGCCGCCATGACTGGTCTTGTCGCCCATGACAATGAAAGGTCTGCTCAAATGATGCTCCTGAATGGGTGCTGTAACGCGATAAGTTGCATTTATGGCATATTTTCCAGATACATCAGGTAAGCACGATTCAAAATGAATAATAATGCGGTTGGATGTAAGCGTAAAGCCAGCCTTCCGATTACCCATATCTTTCGGATGCGAGATTGAAGCCCAGCTGCATATCCGCAAGGCGACGCATGCCTCGCCACATGACGATGTTTCCTGGTGGGGAGTCGTTGGAGCGTGCGA
>NZ_JBNYXZ010000042.1:0-1925 GCF_051380935.1 Janthinobacterium algoris
GGCCCAGACTGTGTAAAAACGTCGCTCATTCACGCAGCGACTGCTACCTTCAACGAGGCAGTTCGTGAGTGATCCGGCCACCGCATGACACCAGCAGATATTCCGCGACTTTCTCAGCGAGTCCGGCGTTTGGTGAGCGAATTTGAAGAACAAGAGGTTCGAACGAGCTTGGATCGATGTGAACCTCAGCATCTGCCGGACCTTCGCGCATCCGAAGAGAAAGCTCGGTCCAGAGCGTGTCATCGGGATTCATACTGTTCCCGTCTGAATCAACGTTCGCATCTGGACCCCAAAGATGGTCTGCGACTCGATAAAAGGGAGGTCGGTCCGCCGGGGCGACAAGATAGAGGATGGAATCAGCTTGCAAGGTGTCCCCAGAGTAAATTACCGACTTCAGCGGAGGTGTTGAAAAAGCGCCGAGTTAGGTAAACGCAAATTATTCGTCAAACGTTAAGCAAGTATCTCATCAATACGGGTGCAAGATGAAGCGCTTTATCGAGGGCGAAGACCGAGGACAGGGAATGCTGCTGCCCGAGCTGCTGGACGATTACGTTGCCGAAACCAACCCGGTTCGCGTTGTCGACGCGTTTGTCGACGAACTCGACCTGGGCAAACTGGGGTTCGAGCGGGTGCAACCGGCAAAGACGGGTCGGCCGTCCTACCATCCGGCATTGCTGCTCAAGCTCTACATTTACGGCTACCTCAACCGCATCCAGTCGAGCCGTCGGCTCGAGCGCGAAGCGCAACGCAATGTTGAATTGATGTGGTTGACAGGACGCCTGACGCCGGACTTCAAGACGATCGCGAACTTCCGCACGGCCAACGGCAAGGCAATACGCAATGTGTGCCGGCAGTTCGTCGTGCTGTGCCAGCAACTGGACCTGTTCTCGGACGCAGTGGTAGCGATTGACGGCAGCAAGTTTAAGGCAGTCAACAGCAGTGATCGTAACTTCACGCAGGCCAAGCTCAAGCGCCGGATGGAGGAGATCGAGGCGAACATCAGTCGCTATCTGGCGGAACTCGATACCGCTGACAGGCAGGAACCGGCGACAAAGCAAGCGCGCAGCGCCCGGCTGAACGACAAGATCGCGGCAATGAAATCGCAGATGGCGGCGCTCAAGGAAATCGAAGCGAAGCTGGAGGCGACTGGCGAAACGCAGATCTCGCTGACCGACCCGGACGCCCGCTCCATGATGACGCGAGGCTCAGGCATCGTCGGCTACAACGTGCAGACCGCGGTCGACGCCAAGCACCATCTGATCATCGAACACGAGGTAACTAATATCGGCAGCGACCGCGATCAACTGTCGGGAATGGCCAAGAAGGCTCGCACCGCAATCGGGGCAAGCTCGCTAACAGTGATCGCTGATCGCGGCTACTTCAAGGGTGAGGAAATCCTGGCGTGCAAGCAGGCCGGCATTGCCGTGCTGGTGCCGGCGACTAAGACCTCCAACGCCAAGGCCGACGGGAGATTTGACAAGGCCGACTTCGTCTACGATCGGGAGAAGAACGAGTACCGCTGCCCGGCAGGTCAAGCACTGATCTGGCGTTTCGCCGCAGTCGAAAAAGGCATGACGCTCAACCGTTACTGGAGCTCGAACTGCAAGGCCTGCCCGCTCAAGGACAAGTGCACGCCGAGCCAGCAGCGCCGGGTTACGCGTTGGGAGCACCAGGACGTGCTCGACGACATGCAGGTGCAGCTCGAACACAGTCCCGACGCCATGCGAATCCGACGCTGCTCAGTCGAGCATCCGTTTGGCACCATCAAGTCGTGGATGGGAGCGACGCACTTCCTGACGAAAGGCCTGGAGCGCGTGAAGACCGAAATGAGCCTGCACGTACTCGCCTATAACCTCAAGCGTTTGATAACGTCGCTTGGTGTCGTCGGCATGATGGAAGCGGTCAGGGCGTATGCCCTTTTACTG
>NZ_JBNYXZ010000043.1:0-1505 GCF_051380935.1 Janthinobacterium algoris
GGAGTGCTCGAAAGAGAACCAGTACACAGGTGCTGCATGGCTGTCGTCAGCTCGTGTCGTGAGATGTTGGGTTAAGTCCCGCAACGAGCGCAACCCTTGTCATTAGTTGCTACGAAAGGGCACTCTAATGAGACTGCCGGTGACAAACCGGAGGAAGGTGGGGATGACGTCAAGTCCTCATGGCCCTTATGGGTAGGGCTTCACACGTCATACAATGGTACATACAGAGCGCCGCCAACCCGCGAGGGGGAGCTAATCGCAGAAAGTGTATCGTAGTCCGGATTGTAGTCTGCAACTCGACTGCATGAAGTTGGAATCGCTAGTAATCGCGGATCAGCATGTCGCGGTGAATACGTTCCCGGGTCTTGTACACACCGCCCGTCACACCATGGGAGCGGGTTTTACCAGAAGTAGGTAGCTTAACCGCAAGGAGGGCGCTTACCACGGTAGGATTCGTGACTGGGGTGAAGTCGTAACAAGGTAGCCGTATCGGAAGGTGCGGCTGGATCACCTCCTTTCTAGAGTTTGCACGAATCATGTAAATGATTCACGCATCAAATGTTCACACTTATCGGCTGTTAAATGAAGAAGAAACAGTAGTCGTAGTAGCACCGCGTTGGGGCTGTAGCTCAGCTGGTTAGAGCACCGTGTTGATAACGCGGGGGTCGTTGGTTCGAGTCCAACCAGCCCTACCAGCTAATTAGCTAGTACATAATTCCCGGGGGATTAGCTCAGCTGGGAGAGCACCTGCTTTGCAAGCAGGGGGTCGTCGGTTCGATCCCGTCATCCTCCACCAAAGTTTTACTCGAAAGTGCAAACGTAAGCCAGTCAACAAGACTGTGGTTTAGGTTTGATCTTTTAGCGATCAAAGCTGTTTCGTTCTTTAACAATCTGGAAGAAGTAAAGATTATTTATTGATTGGTTTGCCGTAAAAAGCAAATCGATGGGTAATGATTGTATGTATCAACAAACAAGCAACAACGTTGTACTTTCTTATCCCTGTAGCGCTCTTTTCGTTTGAAAGAATGAAGAGGCTAACGTTATAGGGACAAGCGAATAAGTGCACATGGTGGATGCCTTGGCGATTACAGGCGATGAAGGACGTAGTAGCTTGCGATAAGCTGCGGGGAGTGAGCAAACACACTTTGATCCGCAGATTTCCGAATGGGGCAACCCACCCTTTTAGGGTATTGCAACCTGAATACATAGGGTTGCAAGGCGAACGCGGCGAACTGAAACATCTAAGTAGCTGCAGGAAAAGAAATCAACCGAGATTCCCAAAGTAGCGGCGAGCGAAATGGGAAGAGCCTGTACGTGATAGTCGGACTGATAGAAGAATCCTCTGGAAATAGGAACCGTAGCGGGTGATAGTCCCGTATTCGAAATCAGACCGGTGATACTAAGCGTACGACAAGTAGGGCGGGACACGTGACATCCTGTCTGAATATGGGGGGACCATCCTCCAAGGCTAAATACTCGTAATCGACCGATAGTGAACCAGTACC
>NZ_JBNYXZ010000044.1:0-1406 GCF_051380935.1 Janthinobacterium algoris
GACGAGTGAACTTGTTCACGAAGCAATCGGAAGTGGTTCCAAGAAAAGCCTCTAAGCTTCAGTCATACGAGACCGTACCGCAAACCGACACAGGTGGGCGAGATGAGTATTCTAAGGCGCTTGAGAGAACTCGGGAGAAGGAACTCGGCAAATTGGTACCGTAACTTCGGGAAAAGGTACGCCCCGGTAGCTTGAATGGTTTACTCCATGAGGGTGAAAGGGTTGCAATAAACTGGTGGCTGCGACTGTTTAATAAAAACACAGCACTCTGCAAACACGAAAGTGGACGTATAGGGTGTGACGCCTGCCCGGTGCTGGAAGATTAAATGATGGGGTGCAAGCTCTTGATTGAAGTCCCAGTAAACGGCGGCCGTAACTATAACGGTCCTAAGGTAGCGAAATTCCTTGTCGGGTAAGTTCCGACCTGCACGAATGGCGTAACGATGGCCACACTGTCTCCTCCCGAGACTCAGCGAAGTTGAAATGTTTGTGATGATGCAATCTACCCGCGGCTAGACGGAAAGACCCCATGAACCTTTACTGTAGCTTTGCATTGGACTTTGAACCAATCTGTGTAGGATAGGTGGGAGGCTTTGAAGCGGGGACGCTAGTTCTCGTGGAGCCAACCTTGAAATACCACCCTGGTTTGTTTGAGGTTCTAACCTTGGTCCGTTATCCGGATCGGGGACAGTGCATGGTAGGCAGTTTGACTGGGGCGGTCTCCTCCTAAAGTGTAACGGAGGAGTTCGAAGGTACGCTAGATACGGTCGGACATCGTGTTGATAGTGCAATGGCATAAGCGTGCTTAACTGCGAGACTGACAAGTCGAGCAGGTACGAAAGTAGGACATAGTGATCCGGTGGTTCTGTATGGAAGGGCCATCGCTCAACGGATAAAAGGTACTCTGGGGATAACAGGCTGATTCCTCCCAAGAGTTCATATCGACGGGGGAGTTTGGCACCTCGATGTCGGCTCATCACATCCTGGGGCTGTAGCCGGTCCCAAGGGTATGGCTGTTCGCCATTTAAAGTGGTACGTGAGCTGGGTTTAAAACGTCGTGAGACAGTTTGGTCCCTATCTGCCGTGGGCGTTGGAAATTTGAAGGGGGCTGCTCCTAGTACGAGAGGACCGGAGTGGACGAACCTCTGGTGTACCGGTTGTCACGCCAGTGGCATTGCCGGGTAGCTAAGTTCGGAAGAGATAACCGCTGAAAGCATCTAAGCGGGAAACTTGCCTTGAGATGAGATTTCCCAGAGCCTTGAGCTCTTTGAAGGGTCGTTCGAGACCAGGACGTTGATAGGCTGGGTGTGGAAGTGCAGTAATGCATTAAGCTAACCAGTACTAATTGCCCGTACGGCTTGTCCCTATAACCTTAGCAGGTACAGAGGATGAGAAAGTACATGTTG
>NZ_JBNYXZ010000045.1:0-1294 GCF_051380935.1 Janthinobacterium algoris
GGTTCATCGCACTTTGCCGGGGAACGCATCCTTGATTTTGAGGAAGAAGTATGCCGAGTCCCGGAAACCGTAAGCCATCCGCTTGATAACTTTGATGCGGTTGTTGACACCCTCGAGGATGGACGAGTTCATGGGGTAGATGGAGGAAGCGAGAATGCCTCGGACGTATTTTCGTAGCCGCTTTGCAAACTGGATCACCGATGCGATCTCGCTCTCGAGGGCGAGGCGCATCCACCGTTTCCATCGGTGCGCGCCCTCGCGAACGGATGGCGCGAACCATATTTCCTTGAGTTCGGTTTTGAGCAAGTAGACTGTAGACAGAGGGGCGTTGGCCGCGAGCAGTTCGTTAAGTTTGATAGCATGTTCATCATCAAGGTTATCGCGATTGCGCAGCAGCAGCCAACGGCTACGCTTGATGACTTGGCGCTCTTTAGGGGCGTCGCGCAGCGCGTTGGCTTGGTCAACGCGCACCCGGTCGACTACCTCACGGCCAAAGCGCGCAACGACGTGAAAAAGGTCGTAGACGACTTCAGCGTTGAGGCATTGCGCACGCACTTCGAGATCCATTGCCGTGTTCATATCCATCGCCACGGCCTCGATTTGGGCGCAGCCTTCTGCGCCTAACGCCTCGAAAAATGGACGGATGGCCGCCCGACTATTGCCTTCGCCAACCCAGAGCACGCGCATGCGTTGAGCATCGAGAACGACCGTGGCATAGCGATGGCCTTTGTGCAAGGCGAATTCATCCATGACGAGGCGCCGCACGTCGCTGGCCGCGAACTGGCCGTGCAGGTGTTCTAACCGCTGTTGGTCAATGGCCTTGATCGTGTGCCAGTGCAGGCCTGTCAATTGGGAAACGTGCTTGATCGGCAGCAGCTGTACCAACGCCTCGACCCAGATGCGGACACGGTGGGTCATGCGCGATCGCCGGTCCAGCCAAGCGATATGCTCGGTGACGCGAGCATCGCAGTGGTGGCAGTCCAGGCGTCGGATTGGCACCCTCAGCCAAACCCGCCGGTCCAAAATATCCCGGTCCCGGATGCGTCGCCAGCGCCGTTCATGAACCAGCGCACAGGGCTGGCGACAACTACCGCAAAGTGTATCGGCATTCGGACAGGCATTGAGAACGATGAGCAGCGAATCATCGTCTTGTTCGACGACGGAATCGACAAGATACCCTTCCCAAAATGGAAGGGACGACATAACATTGAACATGGCGGCGAGAGTGGTAAGGTAATTGTTTTGTTTGGCGACATCAATTTACCAATTCAAAACCCTCGCTGCCACCCCCTTC
>NZ_JBNYXZ010000046.1:0-1264 GCF_051380935.1 Janthinobacterium algoris
GCAGGGCGATTGCATGAAGGATTAGTGCTCGGTTTGGCCGTAGGGCAAAAATATTGCTTGTAAACCTGCCAAGAAAGGCGTTTACTTTCAATATTTGGACGCGCAAATGGCAAACGAACCGATCTCGTTGGTGGCAGCATTCGATGACTTGAACGACCCGCGTGCGCGGCAATGCGCCTATCGACTCGACGAATTGCTGTTGGCGGCGATTTGCGCCGTCATCAGTGGCGCAGAGAGTTGGACGGCAGTTGTCGAGTGGAGTGAAACGAAGCTCGATTGGCTGCGCCAACAGCTGCCGTTTGCCAACGGCATCGCCTCGCACGACACCTTCGGGCGGGTATTTTCGCTGCTTGATGCAACGCAATTCGAGACTTGTTTCGTCAGATGGATGGGGGCGATATGTCCGGCGCTTCCAGGGCAACACATTGCCATCGACGGCAAGTGCGTGCGCGGCTCGCACGATGGCAAACACAGTGCGATTCACCTGGTGTCGGCATGGAGCAGCGCCAGCGGCTTGACGCTGGGACAGGTCAGGACCGCCGACAAGAGCAATGAGATCGCCGCGATCCCGGAATTGGTAGCGACGCTGGACATCAAAGGGGCCATCATCACTATCGACGCGATGGGATGTCAGCACGATATCGCGGCCAAGATCATCGCCAGCGGCGCAGACTATGTGCTGGGTGTGAAGGACAACCAACCCGGTCTGGCCGAAGCGGTCAAGCTGTGGTTCGATGCCGCCGAGGCAGGCACGTTAGAGCGTCCGTTCTGGGACCACAATCACACTGAAAAAGACCACGGGCGCATTGAAACCCGACGCTGCCTGGTGACTAACGATGTTACTTGGCTAGACCAGCAAAACCAGTACTGGGCCGGCGTGCAAAGCCTGATCATGATTGAATCAACGCGCGAAATCATCGGCAGAAACAGCACAGGCACCGCCAGTGTCGAGCGGCGCTATTACCTCAGCAGTCTCCCGGCGAAAGCAGCTCATCTTGCGCATACCATCCGGGCACACTGGGGTATCGAAAATAGCATGCACTGGGTGCTCGATGTCGCGTTCCGTGAGGACGATTGCCGCATCCGGGTCGGCGAAGGAGCACAAAACTTTGCCATCTTGCGCCGAATCGCCCTGAACTTGCTGAAAAATGAAAAGTCGACCAAGGTCGGCATCGCTACCAAACGCTTAAAAGCTGGCTGGAGTGCCGACTATCTTGCCAAGGTCTTGGGCTTACCGACTTGATGCTTCATGCAATCGCCCTGC
>NZ_JBNYXZ010000047.1:0-1221 GCF_051380935.1 Janthinobacterium algoris
AGCCGTTCCGCCGTGCGCAGTCGAGACTCCTCCGCGTTGCACCCAGATTTCAGAATTTTGTGGAACGTCTCGATTTTCCAGCGCATGGCATACCAATCAAGTTTTTCAATTGCCTCGCGCCGGGATGCGACCGGCAAGTCGGTGATTAACTTCCACTCGATGGGCTTCCGATTCACTGGCGTATTTCGTTCGCGCGCATGGATCACCGTCAAAGAGAGAGCTGGATATCGGCTCTGCTTTCCAATGGGTGGTAGCACTTTGATGCGGCGATAACGGATTTCCAGAACTGCATCGACGACGTTCCCTTTCGGGTCTGAAGTCCGGACTCGATGCAGTCCTTTCAATTTCACTTCCTCCATCTCCTGAGCAATGGTATGAGCGCCATCGCCAGCCAATCGGTCGACACAGGTACGTACAAGGAAATGGGTGCCAACGTCTTGCGCAGTACAGAACAACTCGTAAATGTCGCTCTCACGGTCGCCAATATGCACGCAACGCTCAGGGGCTGAGAAAAGCTCGGTTGACTGTCTCAAATTCTCCAGCCATCGATAACTTTCCTTTTCCTCGATCGGTACGCGCGTGGGATTAATCGTCTTCTTGAGCGCATTGCAGCCCTTGAACTTACTACGCGTCCAAAACTTGATCGCAGCCAAACCAAGTGGGACACCTTCCGTCGTCACCGCCAAGCTCGAATGCATCAAAATGCCGCATTGGGTCAGCTGTTTGCTGCGCCCATCAATCTTACGAATCCCGCTCTTCCCAATGAATCCAATACGCTCTGGCTGATCGCGCTGATAGGAAAACGTTGTTGTGTCTTGAAGGATAAGTATCGGGCCTTCCGCATTGGCGAAGCGCTCGCTCGTCGCTTGGAAGTGCCCGCCCAATATGTCCTGCTCACTGATGCGATCATTGGAAAAAAATCGATAGGCGGCCTTCGTATTTGCCCAGTCCTGACAAGCAAATGGAATGCTTTGCCCCATGTTCGACCAGAACTGCTGGAGCAACAGCCGAAAGCGTTTCTTGAGCCGCTCGTCTCGGAAATTACAGGCGGCATTTTCTTGATCCACCCAAGTCTGCTCGTCTTCCGACGCCACCGGACGACGAGATGCGGAATCGCTTGGCGTCCTCCGCGTTGTCATCTGATTGCGATCAAATTCCTCATGTGAAAAAAGTTAACAGAATCGTTGAAAGTATACAAGCGAATTGTGGGTAATCGGAAGG
>NZ_JBNYXZ010000048.1:0-1137 GCF_051380935.1 Janthinobacterium algoris
CGGTGTCGGCCCGCGCGGCCGCGGTCGCGCGCGCCGACACCGCGCCGGCGCCGGCCCGCCCACCCGGTTGGAGCGGCGAGGAAGCGACGCGGGTGCGGGCGGTCAACGCGGCGATCGCCGCGCTGAACGTGCCGCTCGCCGCCATCCTGCGCGCGCTGGCACCGCCGCGCGACTTGCGCATCGCCCTGTTGAGCGTGCAGACCGGCGCCGGCGCGGCGCAGGCCGGGGCCGGCAGCGTCAACATCGTGGCCGAGGCACCCAGCAGCGCGGAGATGGCGCGCTACGTCGCCTTCGTGGCCGAGAGCAGGCCGTTCGTCACCGCCTACCTGGTGCGTCACGAGGTCGACGAAACGACGGCCGAACGGCCCTTCCGTTTCATGGTGGAGGCAAGATGGAGCGAATAATGGCGGCCGCCGGCCGGGCCGCGGCATGCTTGCCGCGCTGCGTGGAACAAGTGGACTGGGCCGCGCGGCGCGGCGCGCGCGCGCTGTCGCGCCGTTTCGGCGCCTGGGGCTGGAGCATGCTGGCGTGCGCCAGTGGCGCCGTCCTGGCCGTCGCGGCGCAGCAGTATCAACTGGCTGCGGCGGCCGCGCTGCAAGCCCGCCTGGCGGCGCCGCCGCCGACCACTGCGGCCGCCCCGGCCGGGGTGGCCGGCGACGCCGCCGCGCGCGCGCGCCTGCGCGCGTTCGAGCAGCATCTGCTGGCGCACGAGGCGATCCCGTCGACGCTGCAGGAACTGCTGGACTTGGGCGGGCGGGAGGGCTTGTCTATGCAGCGCGGTGAGTACCGGCCCCAGGTTGACGGCGCCGGCGCGTTCCTGCGCTATCGCATGACGCTGCCGGTCACCGGCTCGGCGGCGGCGCTCCAGCGTTTTATCCTGGCGGCGCTGCGCCAGCATCCCAGCCTGGCGCTGGAAGGCGTGCAATTGAAGCGCGCGCGCGCCGGCGCGGCCGACGTCGAGGCGCGCATCGAATGGCTCATCCTGAGCCGCCTGCCGGCGCGCGCGGCGGCGGCCGGCGACGGGGGGGCGCCGTGAGCCCGGGCCTGTTGCGCGCCCTGTTGGGCCTGGCCTTGCTGGCCAGCGTCGCCGCGGCCTGGTATGCGCCGGCCGACGGCGCGCCGGCCCGCGCCGGCACG